>NZ_JAUQTX010000200.1:0-12904 GCF_059803775.1 Azospirillum sp. UFLA03-27
GTCGGGAGGGGGGGCGACGCGACCACTCAAATTTCGATGGCCTCCTACGGCGCCACCCGCCGCACGTCCCGTGCCGTCAGATGGACGTTCGCATCCGGGTCCAGCTTGCGGTCCATGATGCGGGCCTCCACCGCTTTGTCGAAGACCGGGCGGTTCAGGCAGACATACTGAAGCGCCTCGTCCGGCTTTGGCAGATGGCCGGCGAGGGTTTGCAAGGCGCGGCGCGGGACGAAGACCCGCCCGTGATACTCCCCGACCTCCACCGCGAACTCCACGGCGTCGGCCTCCTCGTTCCAGGACGGGTCATCGGGGAACACGAACAGCGGCATCACACCCTCACGCAGAACACATCTCAGTCCAGGATGTAGGTAACATCGTAGCCGCTGCGCTTGAAGCGGGTCTTGAGCAGCGTGCCCCGCGCGTCGAACCACAGGTCGCGCTCCACGTCGCCGGAGATGCGGTGATGCTGCGCCGGCACCGCTCGTCCGCCGACGGTCAGCGTGTCGGTACCGACGAGGTCGGTGCGCACGTTGTATGGTTTGCCGTCGATGACCGAGAGCAGGGTGGGGCGCTTCAGCACCTCCGGGGTCCACAGCGTCAGGGGCAGGATGTCGGCGCCGGTCTGTCCGGCATTGCCGTCCACCGTGACGGTGTAACCGCCGCTGGTACGCATCATCCGGATGGCGTGAGGCGTGCCGTCGTCGTCGGTCTGGGCGCTCATGGAGTCGAGCGTCCCGCCCTTCCAGACCTCTTCCCGCTTGTGATCGTAGCGGAAGTTGATGAACAGCACCTTCACCCGCGTCGAAGCGGTGACGGCGACCTTGGTCACGTCGCCCTGGGCCTCCAGCCGGACGGTTTCGCTGCCCACCGGATCGTCGCCCATCAGAATCCGGTAGGTCAGCGTGCGCGGCTCGGCAGCCTGGACCGCGGCCGTGGACAACAGCAGGCCGGCGACCGCCAGCGCCGCGCGCAGGGCGTGCGTCATGGATGTTCCCTCCCTGTGTTCGTGATGCGGCGGCTTATGGTGCCGCCGTCCGGTTTCCGTCGCTCAGTCGCAGATGCTCAGTCGTCGAGAAGCTGCGCCAGCTTCATGGCGACGCCCATCGAGCCGTCCACCTTCAGCTTGCCCATGGTGAAGGCCAGCATCGGGTTCAGCCGCCCGTCCATCAGCTTCTTCAGGTTCTCGGCGGAGATGCGGATGGTGCAGTCGGGATCGGCGTCCCCGGTGTCCTCCCGCGCGATGGCGACGGGCGTCTCGCGGGCGTTGACCCGCACCGCCTCGCCGTCCTCCAGCGCGAAGCGGACGTCGGCCTTCAGGCTGCGGAAGCTGGTGGAGCGGGACTGGAGTTCGCGCAGGATGTCCTCAACCATGGATCAGTCTCTCTCCCCTGGATTCGTGTTTGTCGGACCTTGACAGTAGGCAGAGTTTACGTTTACGTCAACGTCATAACCAAAAGGTTTCCGGCGCCTCAACGATCCGGGAACCATCAAATCAATCGAGGGGAGTGAAACCATGCAGACCGCCGCGCCCGGACTCCGAAAGCCGCGCACCGCCTTCCGCCGTCGCTTGTCCTGACCCGCCGCGCAGCCGGGAGGATCGGAAATGACCGAGAATCTTGCGCGCCGGAGCAGCATCGGCGACGACACGCCGGCCCATCCCTGGCTGGCCCGTTACCCCGAAGGGATCGCCTGGGACCAGCCGATCGCCGTGACGCCGCTGGCCGAGCTGTTCGAGGAGGCCGCCCGCCGCTACGCCGACCGTCCCTGCCTGGACTTCCTCGGCCGCCGCTACCGCTACGCGGAGGTGCTGGGGCTGGTGAACCGAGCGGCCAAGGGCTTCGCGG
Source organism: Azospirillum sp. UFLA03-27 (assembly GCF_059803775.1). Classification (NCBI taxonomy): domain Bacteria; kingdom Pseudomonadati; phylum Pseudomonadota; class Alphaproteobacteria; order Rhodospirillales; family Azospirillaceae; genus Azospirillum; species Azospirillum sp. UFLA03-27. The sequence continues at coordinate 1,845 of NZ_JAUQTX010000200.1, forward strand.
CGCTTGGGGTGAAGCCGGGCGTGCGGGTGGGGCTGTGCCTGCCGAACACGCCGACCTACGTGATCGCCTATTTCGCGATCCTGAAGGCCGGCGGCACGGTGGTGAACTACAACCCTCTCTACGTCGAGCGGGAGTTGGAGCACCAGATCGAGGATTCCGGGACCGAGATCATGGTCACGCTCGATCTGAAGCAGATCCACTCGCGCATCGAGGCGATGCTGGACCGCACGCGGCTGAAGACGGTGGTCGTCTGCCGCATGGCCTCCATCCTGTCACCGGTGAAGAGCGTCCTCTTCCGCGTGCTGAAGCGCAGCGAACTGGCGAGCATCCCGCAGGACGGGCGGCATGTGGATTTCGACGCGCTGCTGACCAACGACGGAGTGATGCCGCCGGTGCGGCTGGACCCGCGGCGTGACGTGGCGGTGCTGCAATACACTGGCGGGACCACCGGCGTGCCCAAGGGGGCGATGCTGACCCACGCCAACCTCGTGGCCAACGCGCGGCAGGTGCAGGCTTGGTTCCCCGGCATGGCGCTGGGGGAGGAGCGGATGCTCGCCGTCCTGCCCTTCTTCCACGTCTTCGCCATGACGGTGATCCTGAACATGGGGCTGGCGGCGGGGGCGGAGTTGATCATGTTGCCGCGTTTCGACACGTTGCAGGTCCTGAAGACCATCGCGCGGCGCAAGCCCACCCTGCTGCCCGGCGTGCCGACCATGTACAAGGCGTTGCTGAGCCATCCCGACGTGGCGCGCCACCCGATGCGGTCGATCCGCTACTGCATCTCCGGCGGGGCGCCGCTGCCGATGGAGCTGAAACGGCAGTTCGAGGAGGCCACCGGCTGCGTGCTGGTCGAGGGCTACGGCCTCAGCGAGGCTTCGCCGGTCTGTGCCTGCAACCCGCTGAGCGGGGTCAACAAGGAGGGCTCCATCGGCCTGCCTCTGCCCGGCATCATGGTGCAGATCCGCGCGCTGGACGATCCCGACCGCGTGTTGCCGCCCGGTGAGAAGGGGCAGGTCGTGCTGTCCGGCCCCAACGTCATGACCGGCTATTGGAACAAGGACGAGGAGAGCCGGCGCACCATCGTCGGCGGCTGGCTGTTCACCGGCGACGTCGGGGTGATGGACGAGGACGGCTACGTCTTCCTGCTCGACCGGCTGAAGGAGCTGATCATCTGCGGCGGCTACAACGTCTATCCGCGCATGATCGAGGAGGCCATCTACCAGCACCCCGACGTGGTGGCCGTCTGCGTCATCGGCGTCCCCGACGACTACCGCGGCCAGAGCCCGAAGGCCTTCGTGCAGCTCAAGCCCGGAGCCAGCCTGACCGCGGAGCGGTTGAAGGATTTCCTGCGCGACAAGATCTCACGGATCGAGATGCCGAAGCTGATCGAGTTCCGCGCCGAGCTGCCCAAGACGGCCGTCGGCAAGCTGTCGAAGAAGGAGTTGATTGCGGAAAGCTTGCAGAAGTCGGAGGGATGACCAGGGAAAGGGCGCTCGGCTTTGTCACGCCGTGGTGTGTGTGGTAGGAACGGAGACGCCGTCCGGCGGCGTGGAGCGAGCAGCCTTCGTTCCCCACGCCGCCGCGGCGCGACGTGACGGAAGGCGTGCCCCCCACCATGGAACAGCTCTACACGGTGAATCAGTTGGCGGAGGAACTGGGCATCACGCCGCGTGCCCTCCGCTTCTACGAAGTGAAGGGGCTGCTGTCGCCCAACCGCCTGGGCAACAACCGCGTCTACACCAAGCGCGACCGCGCCCGGCTGAAGCTGATCCTGCGGGGCAAGCGGCTGGGCTTCTCGCTGGCGGAGATCCGCGAGTATCTCGACCTTTACAACGTTGATGGCGGGGTGGAGCAGTTGAAGGTTCTGCAGAAGCGCATCGACGCGCGGCTGAAGGACCTTGAGCAGCAGCGCCAGGACCTGGAGGCGACCGTGGGCGAGCTGCGGGAGATCGAGGCCCAGGTGCAGGCCGCGCTGGACGAGCGCGGGTTGGCGTCCAAGAGCGCGTGAGCCCGTGCGGTCCCGTCCGCCCGGCCGGGCCGGAGGGGATAGGGTTATGAATTTGCTGTTCCGCCTGATCGCCGTCATCGTGGCCGCTCTGACCGGACGGCCGGTGGGGTTCCTGGAACCGGCACGGCTGCGCTTCCGGGTGTGGCCGACCGATCTCGACCTCAACATGCACATGACCAACGCCCGCTATTTCAGCGTCATGGACTTGGGGCGCGTCGATCTGATGCTGCGCTCCGGCATGGGGCGGTCGATCCTGCGCCACCGTTGGCAACCGGTGATCGGCGCCGCCAACCTGCGCTTCCGCCGCCCGCTGGCGCCCTTCCAGCGCTTCGAGCTGACGACCCGCGTGCTGTGCTGGGACGACAAGTATTTCTTCATTGAGCACCGGGTGGAGACCGCCACGGGCACGGCAGCGCTGGCCGTGGTGCAGGGCGCCTTCGTGGCGCGCGGCGCCGTGGTCGCCCCGGCGGAGATTCTGGCGATCCACGGCGAGCACCGGGACTCGCCGCCCATGCCGGACGTCGTTGCCGCGTGGCGCGAGCGACCGCTTGCGCCCTGACCCTTGCGTTGCGCCCCTCCCTTGCACTATGGCTGGCCGGACGCGAAAAGCCGGCAAAGCGGAAGGGCAAGGGTCATGGGCGCACACGGAATCAACGGCATCGACCATCTCGTCATCGTCGTCCGCGATCTGGAGAAGGCGCAGGACGCCTATCGCCGCATGGGCTTCACCATCTCGCCGAAGGGCCGGCATGGCGAACTGAAGTCGGCCAACCACACCATGATGTTCGGGGCGGGCGACTATCTGGAACTGCTCGCCATCGAACAGCCGCACCCCTTCACCGCCTTTTTCAGCGACGTTCTGAAAACCCGCGAGGGCATCGCGGCGGCGGCGCTGAAGACCGACGACGCGCGGGCGGCGCAACGCCTCCTGGTCGAGGCCGGCTATCCGGCGGGCAAGCCGGTGGAGTTCGGCCGCCCCGTCGAGCTGCCGGGTGGCGCGCAGCAGGCGCGCTTCACGACGACCCCGATCGACGGTGTGCCGGAGTGGGGCGGGCGGGTCTTCCTGTGCCAGCACCACACCCCCGAGGTGGTCTGGCGTCCGGAGTTGGTCCAGCACGACAACACGGTGACCGGCCTCGCCGCCCTGGTCGTCGCCGCCGACAATCCCGACGTCACCGCCGCCTCCTACGCCCGGCTGTTCGGCACGGCGGTGGAGACGCGGGGGCCGGCGCGCGTCGTGCCGACCGGCAGCGCTCCCATCGTGGTGGCCGATCCCGCCGCGCTGCATTGGGGATGGACCGGCGACCCGGCGCTGGAGGTTCCGCGCCCCTTCCTGGCCGGAATGGTGCTGACGGTCGCCGACCTGGAGCGTGCCCAGCAGGCGCTTCAGAAGAGCAAGTTCCCGACGGTCGTGGGCAACGGCGTGCTGCGCGTGTCGTCCGCCAGCGCCTGCGGCGCCATGCTGGCCTTCGCCAAGGAGTTCGACCTCGGCGCGCTGATCCCCTGAACCCGCCGGACGGCCGGTTGTCATAACGGAATCATATTGCTGCACTGCGTCCGATCCGTTGGACAGGACGCCGTCGCGGGCGCACATTCCCCTCTTGCGTGCATGCTGCAGCGCATCATGGGGACGGACCGACGTGGCGGACGGCGATTTCGGTAGGATTCAGATCGAACCGGCGGGGCAGGGGGCGGCGGCGAATTACCTCGTCGCCGGCACGCCGGCCTACAAGCGGGCGAGCCGCACCCTCTTCGTCGCCGGTTTCTCAACCTTCGCCGCGCTCTACTACGTGCAGCCGCTGATGCCGGAGTTCACGCGGGAGTTCGGCGTCACCCCGGCACAGTCGAGCCTCGCCCTGTCGGTGTCCACCGGCGTTCTGGCCTTCGCGCTGCTGGTCGCCGGGGCGGTGTCCGACCGGTTCGGCCGCAAGGCGATCATGGCGCTCTCCCTGCTCGCCTCCGGCACGCTGGGCATCAGCGGCGCGATGGCGCCGGACTGGGCCTCGCTGCTGCTGGTGCGGGCGCTGGAAGGGATGGCGCTCAGCGGTCTTCCCGCCGTTGCCATGGCCTACGTGTCGGAGGAGGTGGACCCGCGCTCCGCCGGGGTCACCATGGGCCTGTACATCGGCGGAACGGCGCTGGGTGGCATGTCGGGGCGGGCGCTGACGGCGCTGGTGGCCGACGTCGCGTCCTGGCGCATGGCGATGGGGGTGATCGGCGCGCTGGGAATCGCCGCCGCCGTGGCGGTGTGGTTCGCGCTTCCCACATCGCGCAACTTCCAGCGGCGGCCGGCGGGCGTGCGGGAACTGGCCGGGGCGTGGCGCGGGCACCTGATGGACCGCGGGCTGCTCGCCCTGTTCGCCATGGGGTTCCTGTCCATGGGGGCCTTCGTCACCGTCTTCAACTACATCGGCTTCCGCCTGCTGGCGCCGCCCTTCGACCTGCGCCCGGCGGCGGTCGGTGCCGTTTTCACGGTCTATCTCTGCGGGGTCGTCAGCTCGCCGCTGTTCGGTGGGCTGGCGGTGCGGCTGGGGCGGGGCAGGGTGCTGGCCGTCGCCGCGGCGATGATGGCGGCCGGTCTGGCGCTGATGACGCCGGACAGCCTGTGGACGATGACGCCGGGCATCGCCCTGTTCACCTTCGCTTTCTTCGGGGTCCACACCATCGCCTCCGGCTGGATCGGGCAGCGGGCGCCGGTCAACCGCGGTCAGGCGTCGGCGATCTATCTGTTCTGCTACTACATGGGCTCCACCATCGCCGGGACGCTGGGCGGCGTCTTCTGGCACGGGTTCGGCTGGGCCGGAGTCGGCGGATTCGTTGGGCTTCTTTTGGGGGTCGGGCTGATCGTGTCGCTGGGGCTGGCGATCCGCCGCTGATTCGTTCATTGCGCGCATACCGAAGTATGGTTTCAACCGTTTCGGTTGCGCCGGGCGCCGCTTCGTCTCATTCTGGGTGCACCTGCACAACGAGGCGACCATGGCCCGTTTGTCCGTCTACAGCGACACCGATCCCACCGTTGCGGAACTCTCGTCCGCCGACCCAGCGCTGGTCACGGCCCATCTGGCGCTGGCCGGCGTGCTGTTCGAGCGCTGGCCGGCGCCCAAGGCCATTCCCGACTCCGCCGACGCCCAGGCGGTGCTGGACGCCTATGCCGGGCCGGTGCTGGCCCTGAAGGAGGCGCGCGGCTTCCAGTCCGCCGACGTGGTGCGAATGCCGCGCGGCCAGCCGGACGCGGTGGCCCGCCGCGCCGCCTTCCTTGCGGAGCACACCCATGACGAGGACGAGGCCCGGTTCTTCGTGCAGGGGAGCGGCGCATTTTACCTGCACATGGACGAGAAGGTGTTCCGCGTCGTGTGCGGGGCCGGCGACCTGCTGAGCATACCGGCGCGGACGAAGCATTGGTTCGACATGGGGCCGGATCCGGAGTTCACCGCCATCCGCTTCTTCACGCGCCCGGACGGCTGGGTGGCCTCATTCACCGGCGACGTGATCGCCGACCGTTTTCCGAAGTTCGAACCGGAAGCCGGTGCCGTTCCATGACCCGCACGCCATGACCCCGCTGCCGTTACCTTTCGCCGCAGCCGATTGCGGGCGAAAAGCGACGCTGTTACAAGGCCTTCGGTGTCGGCCCCCAATCGCTGGCGGCGCGTCACCCGCTTCGGAGGCTCCATGACCACGGATGGCCACACCGTCCCGCGCACGGGCAACGGCTTCATCGACGCGGCCCACAGCTCGCTGATGGACCATGTCGACGCCATCCGCCGCGCGTGCGCGGACGGCGCTTCCCGCGATTCCATGGTTCCCCGTTTCAGCCGATTCGCGGATGAGATGCGCACGCATTTCGACCATGAGGAGGTCATCATCCGCGCCGCCGGATTCACCCGGTGGGAGGAGCACGCCAGTCATCACGCGATGCTGGACCAGCAGTTCGGCCGTCTCATCGACTATGTGCGCGACTGCGATGTGACGTCGGACTTCCTGTGCACGGTGGCGGGCACTCTGGACGCCGCTCTGTGCGGGCACGAGATCCGGCACGATGGGGATTACACAGCGCTGGTGCGCGACGCCTCCCTGGCACCGGAAGGGCGGAGCCTGATCGCCTGGAACAGCGCTTTCGAGGTCGGGGTCGGGCCGCTCGACGCGCAGCACCGCCAACTCGCCGAGCTTATGAACGAGTTGGACGCGATGAGCCGCCAAGGGGCGCCGACCGGCGAACTGCTGGATCTTCTGGGGCTGCTCCACGACCATGTGCACGCTCATTTCGCCATGGAGGAAGGTGTGCTGCGCCGTGTGGCGCCCAGCCGTTTCGTGGCCCACCGCAACCATCATCGGCTGCTGGAGGGGCAGTTCGCCCGCATCCGCCAACAGGTGGAGAGCGGTCGTCTGGACCCCGGCGTGGCGGTGCGGGGATTCCTGCGCTTCTGGTTCATGGACCATGTGCTCGGCTCCGACCGTCCGACCTTCGTCGAGGCGGCGGACGCGGTGCCCCGCTGACCGCCGCCATCGTTCCAATCCCGGGCCGACCCCGGGCCGATCACGCCCTGTCATCAAAAAATCACTTGAATCGCCGGGGAAAAAGCGTAATTCATCGGGGACGACGCACTCGCACGTGCCAATGGCCCTCTGTGGTTATGCAACGACGTACCGCGTCCTTTTTGGCAGAACCGGTCATCAGTGGGCCGGTCCCGAGAGGGAGGTAGGCATGTTGGCTCTCCACGGCAGGGCTCTCAGACGGTAGCCCATAGCCGGACATCGACGCTTTGAACCTGCGGAGCTGTTAGCCCGCTCGTGAGCGTTTGACCCGGCTTTTCTCCGTCGCCTTTCACCACAACCCGAATTCTGGTCCGCGGCTTTGAAGGCCGCGCCGGATTCCCGTCTGTTCGCTGGACCGCCCCGCGCCGGGTGGCCCAGGGTAAGGAGTGCGCCATGGGCTTCATCCGTTCCCGTTCCGCCGTCGCCCCGCTGCGCCGCGGTGTTTCCATCTCCGCCCCGTCCTTCGGCGCTTCGCCGGTGTCGGACCGCCGCACCTCCGTCCATCAGGCGGTGGCGATGGCCCGGCCCGAGGAGCCGATGCACTGCATCCGTCCGGGCGTCCTGGCCGACACCGCGTCCAGCTTCGTGGCCGCTTTCGACGCCGCCGTGTCCGGCGACGTGCTCTACGCCGTGAAATGCAACCCGGAGCCGGCGGTGCTGCGCGCCCTGTGGGCCGGCGGCGTGCGCCACTTCGACGTGGCTTCGCCCGGCGAGATCCGCCTGATCCGCCAGATGTTCCCGGATGCGGTGCTGCACTACATGCACCCGGTGAAGGGGCGCGAGGCGATCCGCACCGCCTACCAGCAGTACGGCGTGCGCGACTTCGTGCTCGACAGCATGGAGGAGCTTCAGAAGATTCTGGAGGAGACGGGTGACGCCCAGGACCTCGGCCTCGTCGTGCGTCTGGCCCTGCCGAAGGGCAACGCGGTCTACGACCTGTCCGGCAAGTTCGGCGCCCCGGCGACGGAGGCGGTCGAACTGCTCCAGGCCGTGCGCATGGTGGCCCCGAAGGTCGGCGTGTCCTTCCATGTCGGCTCGCAGATGCTCGACCCGTCCGCCTATGAGCGGGCGCTGGAGCTGGCCGGCCGCATCATCGCGGAGTCGGGCGTGATGATCGACGTTCTGGATGTGGGCGGCGGCTTCCCCGTCTCCTATCCGGGCGTCACCCCGCCGCCGCTCGGCGACTTCATGGAGGCCATCGCCCGCGGCGTGTCCAAGCTCGACCTGCCGGTGCATTGCCGCGTCTGGTGCGAGCCGGGCCGCGCGCTGGTGGCGCCGGGCGTGTCGCTGGTCGTGCAGGTGGTGAAGCGCCGCGGCAACGAGCTGTTCATCAACGACGGCGTCTACGGGGCCCTGTCGGACGCCGGGGTTCCCGGCTTCCGCTTCCCGGCCCGCATGATCCGCCCCTTCGCGCCGATGGGCGACGAGCCGGTGGAGGCCTTCGCCTTCTACGGCCCGACCTGCGACAGCGCGGACCGCATGAACGGCCCATTCCATTTGCCGGCCGACATCCGCACCGGCGACTGGATCGAGCTGGGCCAGTTGGGGGCCTACGGCTCCTGCCTGCGCACCGCCTTCAACGGGTTCGACCAGGCCCGCGTGGTCGAGGTTTCGGACGCGCCGCTGCTGGAAACGCCCGGCTACGTCCTCAAGAGCTGCGTGGCATAAGTCCCGCATCGCGGGAAAGCTGTGGATATCCCTAAAAAATCACCGTAAACCATCGTTGGTCCGCCACCCTCCGCCTTTGCAAGAGGCGTGAGGGTGACGGGCTGTATTTCTGTCACGCCAACCACGGGGGACCGTCTTAGATGACCCTGGACACCAAGCACATCACCTTCACCGGCCGCATGGTCATTGTCGGCTTCGGATCGATTGGCCAGGGAGTGTTGCCCCTGATTTTGCGCCACATCGGAATCACGAAGGACCAGATCACCATCGTCACCGCCGAGGAACGCGGTCATGCCGAGGCGGATGAGCTTGGCGTCAAATTCATCAACCTGCCGCTGACGAGGGAGAACCACGTCCAGGTGCTGGAGCCCATGCTGGGCAAGGGCGATTTCCTGGTCAACCTGTCGGTGGACGTGTCGTCCGTCGCCCTGTTCGAGTTCTGCCACAAGGTCGGCGCGCTCTACATCGACACCTGCGTCGAGCCGTGGGCCGGCGGTTACACCGACCCGTCCCTGTCGCCGTCGCTGCGCACGAACTACGCCCTGCGTGAGACCGCGCTGTCGCACCGCGCCGCCTATGAGGGCGGGCCGACCGCCGTTCTGACCCACGGCGCGAACCCCGGCCTCGTCTCGCATTTCGTGAAGCAGGCGCTGCTCAACGTCGCCGCCGACACCGGCGAATCGACGGAGCTCCCGAAGGACCGCGCCGGCTGGGGCGCCCTGGCCGCCAAGCTGGGCGTCAAGGTGATCCACATCGCCGAGCGCGACACCCAGGTCTCCAACGAGCCGAAGAAGGTGGGCGAGTTCGTCAACACCTGGTCGATCGACGGCTTCGTCGGCGAGGGTTGCCAGCCCACCGAACTCGGCTGGGGCAGCCACGAGAAGCATTTCCCGGCCGATGGCCGCCGCCACGAGTTCGGCTGCGACGCCGCCATCTATCTGATGCGGCCCGGCGCCTCCACCCGCGTGCGCACCTGGACCCCGCTGGAGGGGCCGTTCCACGGCTTCCTCATCACCCACAGCGAGGCGATCTCCATCGCCGACTACTACACCCAGCGCGACGGCAACCACGTCACCTACCGCCCGACCGTGCATTACGCCTATCACCCCTGCGACGACGCGGTGAAGTCGGTGCATGAGCTGGCCGGCAAGAATTGGTACATGCAGCCGAGCCAGCGCCTGATGATGCACGAGATCGTCAGCGGCACCGACGAGCTGGGCGTGCTGCTGATGGGCCACAAGAAGGGCATCTACTGGTTCGGTTCCCGCCTGGGCATCGACGAGGCGCGCGCCCTGGTGCCCTACAACAACGCGACCTCCCTGCAGGTCACGGTGGCGGTTCTGGCCGGCATCGTCTGGGCGCTGGAGAATCCCAACCGCGGCATCGTCGAGCCGGACGAGATCGACTTCCAGCGCATCCTGGAGATCGCCAAGCCCTATCTCGGCGAGTTGGTCGGCGCCTATGGCGACTGGACTCCGCTGCAGGACCGCGAGCGCCTGTTCCCCGAGGATGTCGACCACGACGATCCCTGGCAGTTCAAGAACTTCCGGGTCGCCTGAGGCCGGGTCGCCTGAGGCCGGGTCGTTTGAACAGGAAAGGGGCTCTTCGGAGCCCCTTTTCCTTTGGTGCGGTCAGAGCGTCAGCGCCAGCAGCAGTGCGCCGGCCACCAGGGCGATGCAGGCGCGCCGATAGAGGTGAAGGGCGTTGGTGATGTCCTGCGCGGTGGCGGCGGTGCGGCCCGGCCCCATCCAGGCGTCCTCGATCCGAACCTCGCCATAGACCCGTGGCCCGCCGAGCCGGAGGTCGAGGGCTCCGGCCATCGCCGCCTCCGGCCAGCCGGCGTTGGGAGAGCGGTGGCGGTGGGCATCGCGCCGCACCGAACGCCAGGATTCGGCGGCGTCGGCCCCCGCGGTGAAGCGGGCGGCCACCCAGATCAGCAGCGCCGATAGGCGGGAGCCGGGCAGGTTGACCAAGTCGTCCAGCCGCGCCGCGGCCCAGCCGAAAGCCTCGTGCCGGGGCGTGCGGTGCCCGATCATGCTGTCCGCGGTGTTGATCGCCTTGTAGAGCGCGATTCCCGGCAGGCCGCCGACCAGCAGCCAGAAGGCCGGGGCGACCACCCCGTCCGAAAAATTCTCCGACAGGCTTTCGATGGCGGCGCGGCTCACCCCATGCTCGTCCAGGCTCGCCGGGTTGCGGCCGACGATGCGCGACACCGCCTCGCGCGCTGCCTCAAGCCCGCCGTCGCGGAAGGCGGCGGTGACCGCGGCGACATGGTCGTGCAGGCTGCGCTGCGCCAGCAGGGTGGAGGCCAGCGCCGCTTCGAGGAGGCCGCCGAGCGGCAGGTGCCGGCACAATCCGGCCACCGCCGACGCCGCACCGCCCACCACCAGCAGCAGGACGAGCAGAGCCAGCACTCCCGCCGCCTTGCGGACGGCGAAGGAGTCGCGCTCCCGGTTGAGCGCGCGGTCAAGCTGGGCGATAAGCGCCCCGATCCACACCACCGGGTGACGGATTTGGGCGTAGAGTGCGTCCGGATAGCCGGCGGCGGCCTCGATGAGGAGAGCGGCGGCGAGCACGGACGGATGAAGCTCCACGGGATCGAATCCTCTGGGGGAAGGGAAGGGGCGGGATGATGGCGGAATCGGCGGCGGGGTCCAAGAGGATCGTCCATGGGAGAATCGTCCAGGAGAGGATCGCTCAGGGTGAGATCATCCACGGCGGCGACCTCGACGCGGCGCGGGCGGCCTTTCCCGGGGCGCCGGAACCTTGGGTGGACCTGTCCACCGGCATCAACCCCTGTCTCTTATACACATCTGACGCTGCCGACGATTATACGCGAGTGTAGATCTCG
>NZ_JAUQTX010000201.1:0-12570 GCF_059803775.1 Azospirillum sp. UFLA03-27
CGTTGGCAGCCTGCTCCAGCAGCTTGCGGTCGACCGTGAAGGACACGATGGTGCCCGACGCGAAGCTCTCGGAGATGCGCTTGGTCAGGGCGTTCTCGGCGGTCGCCTTGACCGTCATCTCGCGGGCGGCGTTGGTCGTCGTCGCGCCGGACAGCGTGATCGTGCCCGTCGAGCCGACCGTGACGGTCTGGACGTCCTTGCCGCTGAGGCGGCCGTTGGCGCCCAGCGCGCTGTTGATCGACGCCTTGAGCTGGTTGGCGATGTTGTTGCGCGCGGTCTGACCCGTCGCCACGTCGCCGGCGGTGGCGGTGTAGGTGAAGGTCTGGTCTTCGACGGTGATGGTGAAGCTGTCGCCGGCTTCGATCGTGCCGCCCAGCGTCACATTGGTGACCTGCGCGGTGCCCGTCGAGGCCGTCCTCGTCGTGTTGGCAGCCATCGTCTGGCTGTTGTCGAAGTAGGTGATCGTGCGCGACTCGTTGCCGTCCGTGATGATGAACGACCGCTCGCGGCCCGAGGCGCCACGGACCTCGATCTGCACGTCGGAGAAGCTGCCGAGCGAGGTGGTCATCGTGCCGGACAGCTTCAGGCCGACCAGGCCGTGGGCCATTTCGGCGCTGTTGATCTCGCCGGCCGCGCCCTCGATGGAGCCGTCGCCCTTCACGCGCACCGTGTAGGTGTCGGTCGACACCACGTTGGTGATGCGGGCGTTCTCGATGCCCTGGATGGTGTTGACGGCGCGGCGCGACTCGCTGGTGGAGTCCAGCCGCAGGCCGTTGCCCGCCAGCAGATTCTTGCCGGCATAGCCGCTGTCGCCGGCCAGCTTGTCGATCTGCTCCTTCAGCGCGTTGAACTGGGCGGACAGCGTCTTGCGGGTGGCGACGGAGCCGGCGTCGGTGCCGAGCGCGGAATAGGCGGCGGTGGTCAGGCCGCGCGCCTGCTCGATCATGCTTTCGATCGCGGTCACGCCCTTGTCGGCGGCCTTGATGGTGCTGATCGACTGACCCATGGCGTCCTTCAACGACGACAGGTCACCGGCGCGCTGGGTCAGGCTCTTCGCTGCGAAGAACGAAGTCGGGCCGTCGAGCGCCGAATTGATCTTGTTGCCGGTCGAGAGGATGTTCTGCTTGACACCGATCTTTTCGTTCACGCCCTGCAGTTGCAGCAGATTCGTGCGCATTGACGCGGTGAGAGTGACGTCGTTGATGGCCATGGTTCCAAGTCTCCTTCTGAGGCTCGCCCCGCGGCTGGTGCTTGAAACCGAAGCGAGGCAACGTGCATTTGCGCGGTCCTCCTCTATCAAGACCCGTGCCAGTTCCTAAAAATCCCGATAACTTACTGTTCTGAAAAGACATCTATGGAGCGTGCCCGACGATCCGGTTTTGGTTGGCCGGACGGCCCTTCCTAGGGCGGCGGAAAGTTTTGCCGGGCAGAAAGGGTGTTGCGCCTCGGACCCCGGGACAAAACTTCCCAGTTGGGGGTCGGTCGGACCGTGTGCGAAGGGTGCCGGTAAGCCCTTGGTGACGGCGGCGGAGGGGGCTATCGTCGGGCTGTCGCGCCCATCGGGGCGCCACCCATCGCGGCGTTCTCGGCGCCCGCAACGAAGACGGAGGGATGAAGCATGGCCGGACGCATCGAGGCGCGGCTGAAGGAGTTGGGGATCGAGCTGCCGCAGGCGGCGGCCCCGGTGGCGGCCTATGTGCCCTACACCCAGTCGGGCAACACGCTCTACGTGTCGGGGCAGGTCACCGTGTGGAACGGCGAGCGCCGCTTCATCGGCAAGCTGGGCCAGGACTTCACGGTGGAGCAGGGCCAGCAGGCGGCGCGGCTGTGCGCGCTGAACATCATCGCTCAGGCGAAGGCGGCCTGCGGCGGCGATCTCGACCGGGTGGTGCGTGTGCTGCGTCTGGGCGGCTTCGTCAACGGCACCCCGGACTTCCACGACCAGCCGCTGGTCATCAACGGCGCGTCGGAGCTGATGATGCAGGTGTTCGGCGACGCCGGGAAGCACGCCCGCGCCGCGGTCGGCGCCCCGTCGCTGCCCGGCAACGTGGCGGTCGAGGTAGACGCCATCCTCGAACTGGCCTGATCCGGGGGTCCGACCGGGGGAGGGGCCAGCCTCTTGCCGCGGCGCGGAAAAGCGCCCACCTCCCTCGGCGTATCCGTGAAGGAGAGAGCATGCCCGACGGCAAGGACATCGGCCCCGGCGCCGGGGAGGCCATCACCGTCAAGGTTCTGACCGGCATCGGTCTGGCCGACCCCCGGGAATGGGACGCCTGCGCCGGGCCGGACAACCCGTTTCTCAGCCACGCCTTCCTGCTGGCGCTGGAGGAATCGGGGTCGGCCATCGGCCGCACCGGCTGGCAGCCCAGCCACCTCGCCGCCCTCGACGGGGCGGGGCGGATCATGGGGGCAGTGCCGCTCTATCTGAAGAACCATTCCTACGGCGAGTATGTCTTCGACCATGCTTGGGCGCACGCCTATGAGCGGGCGGGCGGGCAATATTACCCGAAGCTGCAGTGCGCCGTGCCCTTCACCCCGGTGCCGGGGCCGCGCCTGCTCGTCCGGCCCGGCGCCTCGACCCAGGGGATGGACGCGGTCGCCGGCGCCCTGATCCAAGGGATGGAGGAGGTGGCGCGGCGCTACGGCGTCTCCTCCGTCCACGTCACCTTTCCGGAGGAGGGTGACTGGCGCCGCCTCGGCGAGGCCGGCTGGCTGCTCCGCGAAGGCGTGCAGTATCATTGGGAAAACCGTGGCTACGCCAGCTTCGACGATTTCCTGGGAACCTTGAACAGCCGCAAGCGCAAGGCCATCCGCAAGGAACGGCGCGAGGTGGCGGAGAGCAGCGTCCGGCTGCACAGCCTGACCGGCGCCGACCTGAAGTCGGAGCATTGGGACGCCTTCCACCGCTTCTATCTGGAGACCGCCGACCGCAAATGGGGCGGCGGCTATCTGAACCGCGCCTTCTTCCGGTTGCTGGGCGAGACCATGGCCGACCGGGTCATGCTGGTGATGTGCGAGGACAATGGGGAGTGGGTGGCCGGCGCCCTGAATCTGATCGGGGCCGACGCCCTCTATGGCCGCAACTGGGGATCCGACGGCAGCTACCGCTTTCTGCATTTCGAGGCGTGCTATTACCGTGCGCTGGACTTCGCCATCGAGCGCGGCCTCGGCCGGGTCGAGGCGGGCGCCCAGGGGGAGCACAAGATCCAGCGCGGCTATCTGCCGGTGCCGACCTACAGCGCCCACTGGGTGGCCGACCCCGGCTTCCACCGTGCCATCGCCGATTACCTGCGCCGCGAGCGGCCTGGCGTGGCAGCGGAGCGGGAGGCGCTGATGGAACTGTCACCCTACCGCCAGGATGGCGTGTCGGAGCAATAGGGCCGGATCAGTAGGGCCGGATCAGTAGGGAACGCGATCGGGCCGGGCGGCCCATTCGTCGAAGACGGCGCGCGCCTCGTCGGCCAGCAAACGCTGCATGGGGATCGCCCGCTGTTCCAGCGGCAGGGCGATTTCCGTGTAGAGGAAGGCGTCGTCGAAACCGATGGACGCCGCGTCGTCGCGCGCGTTGGCGTAGACGATGCGTTCGATCCGCGCCCAGTAGATCGCCGACAGGCACATCGGGCAGGGCTCGCAACTCGTGTAGACGGTCGCCCCGGCGAGGCTGAAGCTGCCGAGATCGCGGCAGGCGTTGCGGATCGCGACGACCTCGGCGTGCGCCGTCGGGTCGTTGCTGGAGGGCACGCAGTTCCACCCCTCGCCGATGATCCGGCCGTCCCGCGCGATGACCGCGCCGAAAGGGCCGCCGGCGTTGCCCTGCATGTGTGTGCGGCTGAGCGCGATGGCGCGGCGCAGGCACTCCGTGTCGAAACTCGTCATGCTTCCTCTCTCCCAAACCCTAACCGCGTTTTCGTTCAATGGTTTAGAGACTGCCTTATGACCCCGGTCCGGCATGCGCCCCCGGCATTGCAGGGGTGGCGGACGATTGGGGATTTCTCCTTTACTGCCCATGCGCAAAGCGTAGTGTGGGCGGGACCAGCCGACCGACGGACCCGCCCGATGACCGACCGCACCATGGAATTCCTGAAGCAGGTGCGGGACCATCTATTCTATCTCAAACTGAAGCCGGGCGGTGTGCGCCTTCAGGCGAAGGGCGTCGATCTGTCGAGGCTCCGGCTGAAGGGTTTCAACCTGCAAACGGCCATCCTCACCCAGGGCAACTTCTCCGATGCCCAGCTTGAGGAGGTCAGCTTCGCCATGTCCGACCTGTTCGGGGCGAATTTCAGCCGGGCGAAGCTGGTGGGCTCCTCCTTCGCGCGGGCGGACCTGCGCGGGACGAACTTCCTGAAAGCCGACCTGACCCGCACCGACTTCGAGGGAGCCGATCTGCGCCCTGGCCAGATCATGGTCCACCGCGCCGGGCGCGAGGACGAGGAGGAGCGGCGGCCCGCCAACCTGACGGACGCGCGGATGGACGGCGTCAATTTCAAGGGCGCCGACCTCAGCCACGCCGAACTGGCCAACGCCTCGACGGCGGGCGGCGACTTCAGCAACGCCAACCTGTTCGCCGCCAATCTGGCCGGGGCCGACCTGACCGAGGCGAACTTCAGCGGGGCCAAGATGAAGCGCGCCGTGCTGAACGGCGCCAACCTGACCCGCGCCATCCTGCGCAACGCCGACCTGCGCGAGGCGACCCTGCGCAACGTCGACCTGACCGTGGCGGACACGCAAGGCGCCAACCTCAGCGGTGCCGTCTATATGAGGAACGCCGACGCTCTGCCGATGCTGGTGCGCAGCGTGCTGGACGCCCACATCCTGTGGATCAACAGCGGCGGCGGGGCCGGGCTGCGGGCGGACTTCACCGGGATGGACCTGCGCGGGTTGGACCTCACCGCCTGCGACCTGTCGGGCGGGGTGTTCCGCGACGCAAACCTGGACGAGGCCCGGCTGTCCAACGCCTCGCTCTCGCTGGCCGATTTCGGTGGTGCCACCCTGCGCCGGGCGCGGCTGGACCAGGCGGTGCTGACCGGGGCGAACCTGAGCGGGGCCGATCTGACCGGGGTGGATCTCCACGGCGCCGATCTCGGCATGGTGGACCTGCGCAATCCGGACGGCACCCCGACTGGGCGGAGCTGGCCCGCCAACCTGACGAACGCCACGCTGGCCGCTGCCGACCTGCGCGGCGCCCGCTTGACCGGGGCCAAGCTGGCTGGCGCCAGCTTCGAGATGGCCAACCTCGCCTCCGCCGACCTGCGCGGTTGCGACGACGCGGCGGCGAACCTGTCGAAGGCCAGCCTGATGGGTGCCCGCCGCGGCCCGCTGGACGCGCGGCCGCCGCGCGACGGCGGCGGACCCCTCATCGCCCTGTAGGCTTTACGTCCAGGCGGCGAGCACCGCGGCGGCGGTGGACTCGCGCAAAGGGGTGCGCTCGGGCGGAGCACCGCCATCGACGCGCAGGCCCATCAAGGTCTCCACCAGCGGCTCCGGCCCCGGCGTGACGCGGACTTGGCCGCGGGCGGCGATGTGCGGATGCTCCGGCATCTCCGCCAGCGTCGGCAGGGCCTCGAAGCAGCAGTCCACGGGGTCGAGCAGCGCCTTCCAGTCGGCGAGGCTGCGGCTGGCGAACAGGGCGTCCACCTCCGCGATCAGGGAGGTCTGGGGCAACGGGTCGGCTTGCCGGGCGATCCAGTCGGGGCGTCCCACCGCCTCGCAGAAGCCTTGCCAGAACTTGGCCTCCAGCGCCGACAGGGTGGCGAAGCGGCCGTCGGCGGTGCGATAGATGCGGTAGCAGGCGGCTCCGCCCGATAGCAGCGCCTCGCCGCGGGCCGGGACCTCGCCGCGGGCATCGGCGGTCAGGTTGAAGCCCTGCCAGCCCAGCACCGTCTCCATGATCGACAGGTCGAGGAAGCAACCCTCGCCGCTGCGCTGGCGCCCGAACAGGGCGGCGACCACCGCCAGCGCCGCCTGCTGGGCCGACGCGAAGTCGGCGACCGGCGGGTGGCTGATCGAGGGGCGGTCCGGCGTGCCCGAGGAATCCAGGCCGCCGCCGACCGCCATATAATTCAGGTCATGGCCGGCCCGCCGGGCGTAGGGGCCGCTGCTGCCCCAGCCGGACAGGCTGGCGTGGACCAGCCGCGGGTTCAGCGCGCGCAGCCGGGCGTGGCCGACCCCCAGCTTGTCCAGCACGCCGGGGCGGTAGCTTTCCACCAGGGCGTCGGCCCTGGCGATCAGCGTCTCGAAGGCGGTGCGGTCGCCCTCGTCCTTCAGGTTCAGGCGGATGATGGTCTTGCCAGCGTTCAGCAGCTTGTAGGCGGCGGTCGTGCCGTTGGCGTCGGTGGGGCCCATCTGGCGCAGCGGGTCGCCGCTCGGCGGCTCCACCTTCACCACCTCGGCGCCGAGGTCGGCCAGCATCTGGGCGGCGTAGGGACCCGGCAGATACTGGCCGAGATCGATGATGCGCAGTCCGCTCAGGAAGGGCAGGGGCATGGTGCGTTTCCTCATTCTTCGTTTCGGCGTGCTTTGTTTTGGGGGTGCCGCCTGGGAGGAGTGTCCGTGATGCGGCATCGGGAATGCAACCGTCCGCCCTTCACATTCGTGCCGCCTCCACCGTCCGTATCAGACCAACGGCGAGGAGGAAAACATGTCCACGGGCAAGGCTCCCAAGTACAGGGTCTACAAGGATCACCGCAACGAATGGCGCTGGACCTTCCACGCCGCCAACGGCGAGACCATCGCCGTCAGCAGCGAGGGCTAAACGGCCGAGCGCGACTGTCTGCACGGGATCACCCTGATGAAGAGTTCCAACGACGCGATCGTTCTGGTCGAGGAGTGATCGCTCGGCGATCCAACAGCCGGGCAAAAAGAAAGGGGGCCTTGCGGCCCCCTTTTTCGCGTCCCGTGCGAACCGGCGTCATTCCGCCAGTTCGTGCACGACCTCGTCCTCGTCCTCGTCGCCGGAGCGCCGCTTGCGCGACCCCTCGGTGTAGTCGAAGGCGGGCTTGTCGTCCTTCACGGTGACCTTGACCAGGCCGCCCTTGGCAAGCTTGCCGAACAGCAGCTCCTCCGCCAGCGGCTTCTTCAGGTGCTCCTGGATCACGCGGCCCAGCGGACGCGCGCCGTAGAGCGGGTCGTAGCCCTTCTTGCCCAGCCACTCGCGAGCCTGATCGTCGAGCTCGATCGTGACGCCGCGGTCCTCGAGCTGCGCTTCCATCTGCATGATGAACTTGTCCACCACGCGGTTGATGACCTCCTGGGTCAGCGGCGCGAAGGGGATGATCGCATCCAGACGGTTGCGGAACTCCGGCGTGAACAGCTTCTCCACCGCTTCCATGTCCTCGCCGACCCGACGCTCGCGCTCGAAGCCGATGGCCGGCTTGGCCATGTCCGAGGCGCCCGCGTTGGAGGTCATGATGAGGATGACGTTGCGGAAGTCCACCGTCTTGCCGTTGTGGTCGGTCAGCTTACCGTGATCCATGATCTGCAACAGGATGTTGAACAGATCCGGATGCGCCTTCTCGATTTCATCGAGCAGCAGCACGCAATGCGGATGCTGGTCGATGGCGTCGGTCAGCAGGCCGCCCTGGTCGAACCCGACATAGCCCGGAGGGGCGCCGATCAGGCGGGAGACGGTGTGCCGCTCCATGTACTCCGACATGTCGAAGCGGGTCAGCTCGATGCCCAGCGTGAGGGAGAGCTGGCGGGCCACCTCGGTCTTGCCGACGCCGGTCGGGCCGGTGAACAGGTAGTTGCCGATCGGCTTCTCCGGTTCGCGCAGGCCGGCACGGGCCAGCTTGATGGCGGAGACCAGCGCGTCGATGGCCTTGTTCTGGCCGAAGACCATGGTCTTCAGGTCGCGCTCCAGGTTGAGGAGCGTCTCCTTGTCGTCGCGGCTGACCGACTTCGGCGGGATGCGGGCGATCTTGGCGACCACCGCCTCCACGTCCTTGACGGAGATCTTCTTCTTCCGCTTGTTCTCCGGCAGCAGCATCTGCGCGGCGCCGACCTCGTCGATGATGTCGATGGCCTTGTCCGGCAGCTTGCGGTCGCCGATGTACTTCGCGGACAACTCCACCGCCGAACGGATCGCGTCGTTGGTGTAGCTCACCCGGTGATGCTTTTCGTAGTAGGTCTTGATCCCCTGGAGGATCTTGATAGCATCCTCGACCGTCGGCTCGTTGACGTCGATCTTCTGGAAGCGCCGGACGAGCGCCCGGTCCTTCTCGAAATAGTTCCGGTATTCCTTGTAGGTCGTCGAACCGATGCAACGCAGCGAGCCGGAGGCGAGGGCCGGCTTCAGCAGGTTCGAGGCGTCCATCGCACCGCCCGAGGTCGCACCGGCGCCAATGACCGTGTGGATCTCGTCGATGAAGAGGACGGCACCTTCCGTGGCCTCCAGTTCGGAGACGACGGCCTTGAGGCGCTCTTCGAAGTCGCCGCGGTACCGCGTACCGGCGAGCAGGGAGCCCATGTCGAGCGCGAAGATGGTGGCGCCCTTCAGCACCTCCGGAACCTCGCCATGGACGATGCGGCGGGCCAGCCCCTCGGCGATGGCGGTCTTGCCGACACCGGGGTCACCGACATACAGCGGGTTGTTCTTCGACCGCCGGCACAGGATCTGGATGGTCCGTTCGACCTCCTGCTCCCGTCCGATCAGCGGATCGATCTTCCCGCTGGCCGCCTTCTTGTTCAGGTTGACGCAATAAGCCTCTAGGGCTTCGCTGCCTTTCTTCACGACCTTCTCCGCCGCCGCGTCCTCGTCGGCTCCGGTAACGCGCTTCGCTTCCGAGCGGCCCGGGGCCTTCGCGATTCCGTGAGAGATGTAGTTCACCGCGTCGAAACGGGTCATCTCCTGCTCCTGCAGGAAATAGACCGCGTGGCTTTCGCGTTCAGAGAACAGGGCGACGAGCACATTTGCTCCCGTCACCTCTTCACGTCCCGACGACTGGACGTGGATGGCCGCGCGTTGCAGCACCCGCTGGAAGCCAGCCGTCGGCTTCGCATCATCGGGCCTGTTCGTGATCAGGTTCGCAAGCTCGTTGTCGAGGTAATCCGAGAGTTCGGCGCGCAGGCGGTCCAGATCGACCCCACAAGCGCGCAAGACGGCCATTGCATCGGCATCCTCGGTCAATGCGAGCAGCAAGTGTTCGAGCGTCGCGTATTCGTGCCTGCGCTCGTTCGCATGGGCCAGGGCTCGGTGCAGCGTCTGTTCCAAGTTACGCGACAGCATCTGTGGCCTTAATCCTTTTCTAGCGTACATTGCAGCGGGTGCTGGTTCTGGCGCGCAAAGTCCATCACCTGCGTGACTTTCGTCTCCGCCACTTCGTAGGTGAACACGCCGCACAAGCCCACACCCCGCCGGTGCACATGCAGCATGATCCGTGTCGCCTCCTCGCGCGACTTCGCAAAGAAGCGCTCCAAGACATGAACGACGAATTCCATAGGTGTGTAGTCGTCGTTCAACATCAAGACCTTATACATCGAGGGCTTTTTAGTCTTAGGCTTGGTTTTGATGACCACGCCCGTAGTGGTGCCCTCGTCGCCGTGTTTGTCGTTTTCGGCCATGGTCTCAACAGGTCAGCATCGCGATGTACGTCGCATGAATGATATGAGAACTCCGGGCGCGGTGGGAAGGGGCCGTTTTCGGTGAGTCCCCATTTGGGAGAGGCCCATTCGGAACGAAACCTGCCCGGCTACCCCGGAATTGGTGGAAAACATCCGCTTTGCGGCAGAACTGCCGCACCGGCGTGCCAAAAATAGCACGGCCGGCGCCCGATGCCGGCATCCTGTAGATGCCCATCGCCCGAAAACAAACAAGCCCGGCGGTCTGCACCGCCGGGCTTTCCCGGAACTTCACAATGCCGTGAGGCGGCAGGATTTAAAGCGGTACCGCCTTGCGCCGTCCACGCCCCCGGACGATTGTGTCCCGGGGACGATGGAGGGGGGAGCCGCCCCGGCCTCGCGACCGGGTCTGTGGAATCGCTGGCTCCGGGTCATTTTGTCTCAGGCTGACGTCTGGGGCCGGCCTGAATCAGGCGGCCTTCGCCGCGACCGGCTTGGACAGCGTCTCGACCGTGACCTGGAGGCGGTCGTTGATCGGCGCGAAGGCGTCCTTGGCGGTCTTCAGCGACAGCTCCTGCAGCTTGGCGCTCTCCTTGACGAAGGTCTCGAAGCTCGCCTTGGCGAAGCTGCTCTGCAGCTCGACCAGCTCCTGGATGGTCTTGACGGCCAGCAGGGCCTTACCGGTGGCGGCGCTCTTCTCCAGCGAGGACTGGGTGAAGGAGGCGACCTGCTTGCCGGCTTCCTCGGCGCCCTTGGCGACGATGGTGCCCGACTTCACGACGGCGTCGACGTTGCCCTTGGTCAGAGCGGTCAGCTCGTCGAAGCCCTTCAGGATCTGCGCCGAGGCCTTCTCGAACTGCTCCTGCTGGGACTTGACCAGGCCGTCCACGTTCAGCTTGGCGGCGGACACGGCGTCTTCGAAGGTCTTGGTGGCGGCGGCGAACTTGTCGGTCATGGAACGGCTCCTCGAATTTCATCGGGTTGACCCGCGCCGGACCCACCGATTGGCGACCGCGCGGATGATCCGACCTGCGACCCCGTGGCTTCGGGCGTCGGGTCGATGCTGCAATGCAGCATGGCTAAACTTAAGGCAGGAGAAAGCGCCTGTCAACGAGATTTTGTGCGGTGCACAAAAACTTTGGCGCGTCCCGGCCAGCCCCTTCACGCGCGAAGCCCGGCCGTCGGAGAACGGCCGGGCTTCGTGGTTCTGGGGTGTCGCCGCGTCAGGCGGCGATCGGCTTGGACAGGGTGCTGACGGTGACCGAGACGCGGTCCTTCAGCGGGGTCAGGGCCGCGGTGGCGACGCGGGTGCCGATGCCCTGGAGGCGGGAGGATTCCGCGACGAAGGCGTCGAAGCTGGCCTTCACATACTCGCTCTGGAGATCGACGACCTCCTTCAGCGACTTGGCGGTCAGCAGGGCCTTGCCGGTGGTGACCGACTTGTCGAAGGAGGCCTGGGCGTAGGCGGTCACCTCGCGGGTCAGCTCCTCCGCACCCTGGGTGGCGATGCTGCCGCTCTGGATCAGCGCTTCCACGTTGGCCTTGTTCAAGGCCTGAAGCTCGGCGGAGATCTTCAGGAGCTGGGCGGACAGCTTCTCGACCTGCTCCTTGGTGGCGGAAGCGGTCTGCTCGAACGTCTTCGCGGCCTGCTCCTGGCCAGCCTTGACGAAGCCCTCGACCTGCTCCTTGGCCTGGGCGGCGGCGCTCTCGAACGCCTGGGTGGGGGCGGGGGCCGGCTTGGCCTTCGTCACGGTCGTCATGCCTTGCGTTCCTTCCTTCGTCGAAGCCCGGCGCGCATCAACCCGGACCGGCGGACTGTCCGCCTGCGGGGCGCAGACCGGCTGCGTTGGGGAGACCCGGACGGCTCCGGGCCCGAAAATGCTGCAGTGCAGCAATGGCTAAACTATGGGCAGATGTCCGTGGAGTCAACAAAGAATCTTGTGCGTCGCACAATATATCAGTTGAGCCCGATCCCTTTGCTTGGTCGGTACGGCGAATGCTCCACCGTTCCGCCTCATGGGAAAACCGATCCACTTCGGCTCGACTGGGCGGAGCCTTTACGAAAGCTTTACCGCCGATCCTGCCCAATCCTACCCTGCCCGCCGAAGGGACGCGCTTCGGCCAAAGGTCAGACCAACCGCGGCGGAACGTCGCAGCTATCAGTTCGGGAACGTTCTTTCATGACCTATTGCCTCGGCATCAAGACCCGCGACGGCCTGATCGGCCTGTCCGACGGGCGCATCACCAGCGGCTCGCAGCTGTCGTCCGCGCGCAAGGTGACCATGGTGGGCAGCGGCGGCGACCGCTTCTTCATCCTGAACTCCGGCCTGCGCAGCGTGCGCGACAAGACGCTGGCCTACCTGCGCCGCGACATGTCCCGGCGCCGCGGCGAGAGCTATCCGACCATGCTGGACGCGCTGTCGGCCTTCACGGCCTGCCTGCGCCAGGTGGCGGCGGAGGACAAGGAGTCGCTGGAGGCGTCCAAGCTGGCCTTCAACCTGCACGCCATCATCGGCGGCCAGCTCGCCGAGGACCGCGAGCCCTACATGTTCCTGGTCTATCCGGAGGGCAACTGGATCGAGGTGGACGAGCGCACGCCCTACCTGTCGATCGGCGCCACCGCCTACGGCAAGCCGATCCTGGACCGCGCGCTGTCCTACAGCACGGACATGCAGACGGCGCTGAAGATCGCCTACCTGTCCTTCGACAGCACGCGCTTCTCGTCCAACGACGTCGGCTTCCCCATCGACATGGTGACCTTCAACGCCCAGGAGCGGCTGTGGCGCCAGTCGAACTTCGACTACGACGATCTGGTCGAGCAGCGCCTGTGGTGGAACCGCAACATCACCGAGCTGGCCCGGCGTATGCCGGACGGTCCGTGGGTGGACACGCTGCTGTCCGCCGGCGCGCGGGCGGATGTCGCTGAGGAAGAGGTGGTCTAGAGCATTTTCCAGTTACTCCGGTTCATAGCCGGCGGCGGTGAAGTAGTTGGCGCATTCGTTGGGAGGGAACTCA
>NZ_JAUQTX010000202.1:0-12549 GCF_059803775.1 Azospirillum sp. UFLA03-27
TCTACACTCGCGTATAATCGTCGGCAGCGTCAGATGTGTATAAGAGACAGGCCCCTGCCCCGCCCCGCGGCACTGCAACTCCGACCGCAGCGCCCACGATGCCCGGTGCGGACCCCGGCGCCTCGCTGGAAACGCCCGACGGTCCGGTGCTGAAGGGCACGGTGGCCGGCAGCACGCCGCAGGGCCAGCCGATCCTCGCCACGCCGCAGGGCATGCTGGCGCTGAACGTCCAGGCGAGCCTGCCGCAGGGCAGCGCCGTCACCGCCGTCCTAACTGACCCGGCCAAGGCGCTCCAGACCGCACCGCCCCCGCTCGCCACGGAACCGGGGCCGCTGAGCGAACGGGACTGGCCCGCCATGCGCCAGCTCCTGAGCGCGCTCGCCGGGGTGGACCGCTCCGCCGCTCAGGCGCTGATCGGCACGGTGATGCCGCAGCCAAACCGCAAGCTGGGCGCGGCGATGAGCTTCTTCCTGTCGGCGATCCGCGGCGGCGACGCCCGCGGCTGGCTGGGGGAGGACGCCGCCTCGGCCTTGGAGAAATCCGGCCAGGGAAGCCTGCTGTCCCAGCTGGAGCGCGAGTTCCGCAGCCTTCAGCAGCAGGCGGGCGATCCCCTGCCCGGCGATTGGCGTCCCTACACCCTGCCGATGATGGACGCCAACGGGCTGCTGCCGATCAAGCTGCACATCCATCCCATAAATCCGGAAGAGGACGGCAAGACGGGCCGCAAGGGCGGTGACAAAGGGAGCCGCTTTCTGCTCGATCTGAATCTCAGCCGTCTCGGTCCGATGCAGCTCGACGGGCTGGTGCAGCCCAACCGGTTCGACCTGATCCTGCGCAGCCACACCCCGCTGACCCCGGAGATCCGCCTGGACCTGATCCAGATTTTCGCGGACAGCATCCGCGCCGTGGGCTACATCGGCGGCCTGTCCTTCCAGTCCGGCGCCAAATGCTGGGTCAAGCTGACCCGCGTCGGGGCCGGGGGCAGCAGCTACACCGCCTGACGAACCTGGACGCCATGCACCGCCGAGAATGTCTGACCACCGCCGCCAACCCGGACGCCCGCCACGATTATCTGGTGGAGCTGCACGGGGAACCGGCGCCCGGCACCCGCCTGACCCTGCGCTACGTCCCCGACCGCGCGGTCGTGACGCCGGACGGCGTCGCCGCCTATCTCGGCGCCCTGTCCGACACCACAGCGGTCGTCGGGCCGGAAGCGCTGGCCGTCGCCGTGCTCGACGACCTGAACAACGAGCTGATCCCCCGCTGGGTGGAGGTCACGGTGAAGCGGACCCTGCCCATCCCCCAGCGTGTCGTCATCGAGGACCGCCAGCCCGGTTGGGACAACCCGCATCTTTTCGCCCGGATGCGGCGCGTCTGATCCTCCGATCCCCGCCTCGCCCTTCGTCCAGCATGGCTGCACCGCGCCACGTCACAGCTTTCGCCGCTTGATTTCCTCAACCCGCATGAGAATAAAGCGGGTCGGCTGGTGCGTGGATGAGTCCGTTGAAACGTACAGGAATATTAAGGCGCGTCCAAACCCTCTGGGCGCGCGTTGGGCTTCGCGCGCGCCTCGAGGCCTTCCTCCTGCTCGCCCTTCTTCCGATGGTGGGCCTGGTCGTCGTCCTTCTGCTTCAAGAGCGCAACCAGGACATCGAGCGGGCGCGCGATGCCACCCGCCTGCTGGCCGACCGCGGGGCGCAGCAGCAGGCGCAGATCGTTCAGCAGACCCGCAGCGTCCTCCAGCTCCTTACCCTAGTCCCCGACATCCGGGAGGCGAGCCCTGAGCGTTGCGCGACGATGCTGAAACAGGCGACTGACCTTTATCCTTGGAGCACCGGCTTCGGGGTGTTCAACCCCGATGGCAATCTGTTGTGCAGCAGCAACAGGAGCCGGCCCATGAACGTGGGCGACCGTGACTATTTCCGCGAGGCGCTGGCGACGCGCGGCTTCACGGTCAGCAACTTCCTGATCGGCCAGAACAGCAAGCAACCCCGCGTGGTCGCGGCCCTGCCGATTCTCGGTGGCGATGGTTCGGTCATCCGCGTCCTGCTGGCCGGGGTGGACTTGAACTGGCTTGCGGAACTGTCCGTCGAAATCGCTCATGAGTCCGGTGGAACCGTATCGCTGTTCGATTCCGAAGGGACGATCCTCGCGCGCGTGCCGGACCCGCAGGGGATTGTCGGGCGATCGATGACCGATCACCCGATGGTTCGAAAAATCATGGAGGAGGAGGCCGGGATCATCGAGGACGACGGTCTGGACGGCATTCCCCGGATCAGCGGTTTCTCGACCCTGGAGGAAACCGGTGCCAAGATCGTCGTCGCCGTCGCGCGCGACGACATCCTGGCCGCGGCCGACCGGAACCTGTTGCTGGGAACCGGCGTCATGGCCGGCGTGGTGCTCCTCATCGTCGTCGGGGTCTGGGTTCTGATGGAGGTGATGGTCCTGCGCCGCCTGCGGGATCTCAAGGCGTCGGCGGCGTTCCTGTCGTCGGACCTCTTCGATCCCCACGCCCCCTGCACGCCCGCGCCGGTCCACCCGTCCGAATTCAGCCAAGTCGCCCAGGCGATGCGGACGATGGGACGGACGCTGAGCGCCATCGCCTTCGAGGATCGCCTGACCGGGCTCGCCAACCGGCGCTTCTTCGAGGCTCATGTGGAGCGCCTTCGGGACCAGCCGGCGCAGGATCAGACCGCGATCGCCATCCTCTACATCGATCTCGACGGGTTCAAGCTGATCAACGACCAACACGGCCACCACACCGGCGATCTGGTGTTGAAGGAGATCGGCGACCGGCTGGCCCGTTGCGTGCGCCAGGGGGATTTCGCCGCGCGCCTCGGCGGTGACGAATTCGCCGTACTGCTCTCCCTGGCGGACGGCCATCAGGCGCACTATGCCATGGACGTGGCCCGACGGATCATCGGCAGCGTCTCCGCTCCGATCACCGCCGACGGGTTCGACGTCCGGATCGGGTGCAGCATCGGTGTGGCGCTCTGGCCGGCGGATGCCGTGGACCTGTCCGTGGCGCTCCAGAACGCCGACCGGGCGCTGTACGCCGCCAAACGCGCCGGCCGCGCGCGCGTGGTGTCCTATTCGGATCTTCCCACTTCGGATCTTCCCACCGGCAACGCCATGGCGACCTGAAGCGGTGGACGGGAACAGGCCGGCCCGTCAGGATTCGACGCTGCTTTCCTCCTGCTGGCGGCGGCGGAAGCCGACCAGAGCGGTCTCATCCAGCATGTTGGCTTCCTTGCGCTTGAGCTTTTCCTTCTCGCGCTTCAGCCGCTCCTCCTCGGCCAGCTCGTAGCGCTTCAGCTCCTGGAAGGCTTCGGCCATCTCGTCGGTGGCGACGGCGATCTGGGCCTCCACCTGCCCCATGGACTGGGTCAGCCGCTTGCCGCGCTCCATCGCCGCCTGGATGTAGTTGCTGTAGGTGAAGGCGTATTCGACGTTGCCGCGGGCGGTGTCGCGCTCCGCCGCGATCTCCTCCTTCAGCCGCTCGATTTCGGCCTGGAGCCGGTCGGCGAGGTTCTGCAACTCCGCCAGCGCCCGGCGCTTCTCGTCGAGCTTCCACTTCTGGAGGCGGATGATGGTCTTCAGACTGCTCATTCTTGCGGCGGCCACTGTTCAATGCCGAAGATGGCGGCAAGCTGGGCGTAGCTGTTGTCGAGGTCGGTCGCCTCGCGCTTGCCCTGCTTGAGGAACGCCTCCAAGGCCGGCTGGAAATGGATGGCCTCGTCCACCTGCGGGTCGGTGCCCTTGCGGTAGGCGCCCAGGCGGATCATCTCCGCCATGTTGTCGTAGGATGACATCAGCCGCCGCGCGTGGTTCACCAGCTCGTTCTCCATGGGAGAGTTGCAGCCGGGCATGGTGCGCGACACGCTGCGCAGGATGTTGATGGCCGGATAGCGCCCGCGCTCGCCGATCTGGCGCTCCAGGACGATGTGACCATCCAAGATGCCGCGCACGGCGTCGGCGATGGGCTCGTTGTGGTCGTCGCCTTCCACCAGCACGGTGAACAGCCCGGTGATGGAGCCAGACCCGCTGAGGCCCGGCCCGGCGCGTTCCAGCAGGCGCGGCAGCTCGGCGAAGACGGTCGGGGGGTAGCCCTTGGTCGTCGGCGGCTCGCCGGCCGACAGGCCGATCTCGCGCTGGGCCATGGCGAAGCGGGTCACGCTGTCCATCATGCACAGCACGTTGCAGCCGGCGTCGCGGAAGGCTTCCGCCACGGCCAGAGTCATGTAGGCGGCCTGACGGCGCATCAGCGGCGCCTCGTCGGACGTGGCGCAGACCACGACGCTGCGCGCCAGCCCCTCCTCCCCCAGATCCTCGGTGATGAATTCCTGAAGCTCGCGCCCGCGTTCGCCGATCAGCCCGATCACCGCGACCTCCGCGCCGGAGAAGCGGGCGAGCATCGACATCACCGATGACTTGCCGACGCCGGAGCCGGCGAAGATGCCCATGCGCTGGCCGCGGCAGCAGGTGAGGAAGGCGTTGATGGCGCGGATGCCCAGGTCCAGCTTCTCGCCCACCCGGGCGCGGGAATGGGCGGGCGGCGGGTTGTTGCGGATGGGAACGCCGTGCGTTCCCTTGGACAATGGCCCCTTGCCGTCCACCGGCTCGCCCAGAGCGTTGATGACGCGGCCGAGCCACGCCTCCGTCGGGAAGACCATGGGCTGGCTGTCCGACACCAGCGCGCGGCAGCCCAGACCGACCCCGTCGATGGAGCCGAAGGGCATCAGCAGCGCGCGGCCTTGGCGGAAGCCCACAACCTCGCAGGGAACCTGCCGGCCATCACGGGATTCCACGATGCAGCGGCCGCCCACCGACAGCTCCTTCTCGATCCCCCCGACCTCGACCAGCAGGCCGAGCACGGCGGTGACCCGCCCGAACCGGCTGTAGCCGGAGACGGACTCGATCTCCTGAAGGATGCGGGCGACGTCGGCGGGCACGGTCTTGCGGATCAGCGGACGGAATTGGGACGGGTGAGCCGGGTGCGGACGGCGCAATTTGCGGTGGGCTCGAAGTCCGCCGCCATGCCGCCCGCGTCATGCTCGTCCAAAAACATTAACGTTAAATGAAGTGCTATGCCTCTGGCGTTAAGCTGAATCGTCTGTTAACTTGTGTAAACGGACGCGCCGATCTGTTAAGGGAATTGGTTAAGGAACTGCGGGACAGCAACGCCGCATCGGAAGCCAGAAACGCGCCATCTAACATCGGGATATCGCCATGAGGGTTCTGCTGGTCGAAGACGACTCCTCCACGGCCAAGAGCATCGAACTGATGCTTCAGTCGGAAGGCTACATCGTCGACTCTACCGACCTCGGTGAGGATGGGCTCGAAATCGGCAAGCTGTACGATTACGACATCATCATCCTCGATCTGATGCTGCCGGACATCGATGGCTACGAGGTGCTGCGCCGCCTGCGCGCCGCCCGTGTGACCACGCCGATCCTCATTCTTTCCGGCCTGTCGGAACTGGACCACAAGATCAAGGGTCTGGGCTTCGGCGCCGACGACTACCTGACCAAGCCCTTCGACAAGCGCGAGCTGATCGCCCGCATCCAGGCCATCGTCCGCCGCTCCAAGGGCCATTCCGACAGCATCATCCGCACCGGCCGCCTGACCGTGAACCTGGACACCCGCACGGTGGAAGTCGACAACCAGCCGCTCCACCTGACCGGCAAGGAATACGGCATCCTGGAGCTGCTGTCCCTGCGCAAGGGCACGACCCTGACCAAGGAGATGTTCCTGAACCATCTCTATGGCGGCATGGACGAGCCGGAGCTGAAGATCATTGACGTCTTCGTCTGCAAGCTGCGCAAGAAGCTGGCCGCGGCGACCCAGGGCGACAACTACATCGAGACGGTGTGGGGCCGCGGCTATGTGCTGCGCGACCCGCACGAGGACGCGTCCCCGATCCCGCGCGTCCCGCACCAACAGGCCCAGGCGGCCGGCTGACCGCCGACCGCCCTTTCCTCTCGACATTCATCGCGGCAAGCGGCGGGCTCGGGTCCGCCGACGCCTGCGGTCACTCCTGCCAGAACGCCTTGTCGGTTTCGCGGCGGGCGTCCTTGCGGCTCAACCCGACATCGCGCAGCAGATGGTCGTCCAGCGCCGCCAGGGAGCGGCGCTGCCGGTGGCGCTCGATCATCCCCAGCACCTCGCCGAAGGCCCGCTCGGCAAAGCGCCCCGCGCCGCCAAAAGACACCATGCCCCGGTCTGTGGAAACGGCGCCCAGCGCTCTCCTGCTCATGATCCGACACTCCGCTTGATGAATTCCGTTCCCTAGGAATGCACCCGGAATCGGGTTGTCCGCAAAGGATGCTTTCTCTAACCTGCATGAGAGAATTTCATGCGGCCGGGCAACAATCCGGCGGATGCGGACCCATGCAGATCCCTCCCCTCAACGGCCTGCGCGCCTTCGAAGCGGCGGCCCGCCATCTCAGCTTCACCCGCGCGGCGGAGGAGCTGAACGTTACCCAGAGCGCGATCAGCCACCAGATCCGCACGCTGGAGGATCGGCTGGGCATCCGGCTGTTCCGCCGGCTGAATCAGGCGCTGGTCCTGACCGACGCCGGCCAGCTCCTGCTGCCCAGCGTGCGCGACGCCTTCGCGCGGCTGGCCACCGGCCTGGAGCGGGTGATGGAGCATGAGCGCTCCGGCGTGCTGACGATGAGCGTTTCGCCCTCCTTCGCCAGCCGCTGGCTGATGAGCCGCATCGGCCGCTTCCGCGCCCGCCACCCGGAAATCCACCTGCGCATCAGCGTCAGCCAGCACGAGATCGATTTCGAGCGCGAAGCCGACATCGACATCGGGCTTCGCCATGGCCTGGGGGTGTGGGAGGGCTTGCGGGCCGACCGCTTCCTCGACGACGCGGTGTTCCCGGTGTGCAGCCCGGCCCTGCTGCAGGGGCCGACGCCGCTGCACCAGCCGGCCGACCTGCGCCATCATGTCCTGGTCGAGGAGACCGGCCACAGCTATTGGGCGACGTGGCTGGCCATGGCCGGGCTCGGCGACCTGAAGCCAAGCTCCGAGATGGTCTTCGACGAGATCGGCATCGCCATCGAGGCCGCGGAAAACGGCCAGGGCATCGCGATGGCCCGCGGCACCCTGGTGTTGGAGGAACTGGCGAGCGGGCGGCTGACCCGGCTGTTCGACCTCGCTTTGCCGGGAGACTTCGGTTACTACCTCGTCTGCCCGGAGGTGACCGCCGACCGGCCCAAGATCGCCGCCTTCCGCCGTTGGATCATGGAGGAAGGCGCCGCCGACCGGCTCACCATCACGCCGCCTTAAGCCATACCGTCTTGAGTCAGACGGCCGCCTTGAGCCCGCTCGGCACCTGGAAGCCACCCAGGCTGTAGAGGCCGCGCTGGCCTTCCACCGGCTTGAAGCGGTCGGTGATGCCCAGAACGGTTTCCGCGCCGCCCAGATACAGCACGCCGTCCTGCGGCATCTGGCGGGCGATGGCCTCCAGCACCTTGGTCTTGGTCGGCTGGTCGAAATAGATCAGCACATTGCGGCAGAACACGATGTCGAACTGCCCCAACCCGGACAGGTCGCCCAAAAGGTTGAACTCGCGGAAGGAGGCCATCTGGCGGAGCTGCTGGCTGATCTGCCACTTGTCGCCCTGCTGCTTGAAATGCTTCACCAGCATTTGAATCGGCAGGCCGCGCTGCACCTCGAACTGGGTGTAGATGCCTGATTTGGAGCGTTCCACCATCTCCGCGGAGATGTCGGTGCCGACGATCTCGATTCGCCAGCCGGCCAGCTTCGCCGCATCCTCGCTCAACAGCATGGCCAGCGAGTAGGCCTCCTGCCCGGACGAGCAGGCCGCCGACCAGATGCGGATCGACCGCTTCGCGGACCGCGCCGCCATCAGCTTGGGCAGGACGATCTGTTTGAACTGGTCGAAGGGCTTCTGATCGCGGAAGAAGGACGACTCGTTGGTCGTCATCGCCTCCGTGATATCGCGCAGCAGCGCTTCGTCCTTGCGCGTCCGCACGGTGGAGGCCAGCTCCTCCAGCCCCTTCATGTTCCACTTGCGCGCCACCGGCATCAGCCGGGATTCGAGCAGGTAGGCCTTGTCCCGGGTCAGGACCAGACCGGAACGCTGCTTGAGCAGCGTGGAGAACATGTCGAAATCTTCGACTCTCATGCTGCCCTCGATGCGAACTTGCGGATGTAGGGACCGATTTCCTTGAGCGGCAGCACCGCCGAGCAGATGCCCGCCTGGGCGACGGCGCCCGGCATGCCCCACACGACGCTGGACGCCTCGTCCTGCGCGATCAGGGTGCCGCCGGCGTTCACCACATCGGTGCAGCCCTTCAGCCCATCCTGCCCCATGCCGGTCAGGATGCAGGCGAGAACCTTGCGCCCGCCGAAGGCGCGGAGAATGGACCGCATCATCGGGTCCACCGCCGGACGGCAGAAGTTCTCGGGTGGGTCCTTGGTCAGCGAAATCACGTTGGCACCCGCACGCTGGGTGACCAGCATGTGGAAGTCGCCCGGCGCGATGTAGCAGCGCCCCGACACGACCGGCTCGCCGTCCTTCGCCTCCTGGGCGTTCAACCCGCACTGGCGGGTGATGTGTTCGGCCAGGATTGTGGTGAAGGTCGCCGGCATGTGCTGGGTGATCAGGATCGGCTGGGTGACGCCGGTCTTCAGATGGGCCAGCACCTCGAACAGCGCCTGCGGGCCGCCCGTGGAACTGCCGATGGCGATCACGTCCGGCTTGACCTGGCCGACGGAGCCGACGGCCGGGGCCGGGCGCAGCGTGACGGGCGGCGGCTCGCGCTTCAGGAAGGCGGCGGGCACCGGGGTCAGCGGGCGCAGCTCGCCGCGGGTGCGGGAGCCGGCACGGCGCGCGGCGGCGCCCAGCGCCTTGACCTTCGACACCAGCTCGCGCTTGAAGGCGTCCGCGCCGCCGATCTCGCGGGTGGAGGTCGGCTTGGGGATGTAGTCGGCGGCCCCCGCGGACAGGCAGCGCATGGAGATGTCGGCCCCGCGCAGCGTCAGCGTCGAGGCCATGATGATCTTCACCTGCGGCGCCACGGCCAGCAGCTTCGGGATGGCGGTCAGCCCGTCCATCACCGGCATCTCGATGTCGAGGACAATGACGTCGAGCGAGTTGCGCTGCAGGGCGTTGACCGCCATCTGACCGTCGCCGACCGACGCGACCACGCGGATTTCGGAATCGCCTTCCAGCGCGCGGGTCAGAAGGCCACGAATGACGGCGGAATCGTCGACCACCATCACCCGGACGGGATCGCCGCCGCCCGCGCCGGTGGGATGCCCCGGCGGTGCGGGGGGAGGAGGTCTGCCGAAACGATCGGACATAACGCAATCAGCCTTTCAGGGTCGGAACGGTGCGCGGTGCGGTGGTCCCGCCCGTCACAGCAGCCCGACCTGCTCGAACTTGGTCTGGATGATGTCGCTGTCGAACGGCTTCATGATGTACTCGTTCGCCCCGGCGGACAGCGCCTCCTGGATGTGGGCGAGGTCGTTCTCCGTCGTGCAGAACACGACCTTGGGAATGTCCCCGCCGCTCATCTTGCGCAGGCGGCGCAGGAACTCGATGCCGGTCATCACCGGCATGTTCCAGTCCAGCAGGATGGCGTCCGGCATCTTCTGCGCGCAGGCTTCCATGGCCTGCCTGCCGTCCTCCGCCTCGGTGCAGGCGAAGTGCAGCTCTTCCAGGATCTTCCGCGCGACCTTGCGGACCACGCGGCTGTCGTCGACGACCAGACAAACTTTCATGGTGAACGGGCCTCAGGCTTCGCTTTGCACACCGACCGGGGTTTCGCCTCAGGCCGCTTCCATCGTGGTGAAGTTCAGCAAACGCGGCACGTCCAGGACCACCATGAGCTGACCGTTCAGGCGATAGATGCCCGTGGACACCTCGCGCCAGCGCGGGTCGAGGGTGGCCGGGTTGCGCTCGAAGTCGTCGTTGGAGAGGCTCAGCACCTCCCCCACCGAATCGACCATCAGGCTGTACAGTTCGCCGCGCAGGTCCACCACGATGGACATGCCCGGCTTGTCCTTCGGACGCGAGGTCAGGCCGAGCCGCAGGCGCACGTCGATGGCGGTGACGATGCGCCCGCGCAGGTTCAGCGAGCCGGCGACCTCCGGCGGGGCCAGCGGGATGCGGGTGATCCGCTGGTGCCCCAGCACGTCCTGGACCTGCAGAACCGGGATGCCGAACAGCTGGTCGGCGATCGTCATGGTCACATAGTCCTGGCTGCCACCGGAGGTGATCTCGTCGCCCTTGGACTTCTTGGTGGTGGCGGGCAGCTTGGCGTTGCTCATGCGGCACCTTTCTGCTCGGACAGGGTCTGCTGCAGCGCGTACAGCAGAGCGTCACGGTCGAACTTGGCGACATAGTCGGTGAACCCGGCCTGACGGCCGCGGTCGAGGTCGCGCGGGGAGGCGTGGCTGGACAGGGCGACCATCGGCGTGCCGCTCCAGCGGGTGCCGCCCTGGCGGACGGCCTCGGCGAAGTCGAAGCCGCTCATCCCCGGCATCTCGATGTCGGAGACGATGACGTCGAAGTCCTCGCCCGCCTCGCACAGCGCCAGCGCCTCGTTGGCGTTCTCCACGGCGGTGACGTCGTAGCCGGCGACCGACAGCAGCGGGGTCAGCAGGTTGCGGAAGAAGGGGCTGTCGTCGACCAGCAGAACGCGCTGCAGCGCCCTCTCCTCCTCATACGCATCGGTCGAGGACGAGCCGAACCAATCCTTGTAGGCCTGGGTCAGGAAGAAGCCCGCGTCGAGCACGTCCGTCGCCTTGCCGGCGATGATCGCCGAGCCCATCAGGCCCGGACGGTCGGCGGTGAGCTGCACCACCAGACGCTCCTCGACGATGTCGACGATCTCGTCGACGATCAGGCCCATCGAGCGGTCGCCGTCGGCGAAGACCAGAACCGGCTGGCGGCCTTCCTGGCCGATCATGAAGCCCGGATCGATCGGCACCAGCGGCATCAGCTTGCCGCGGTACTGGACCACCGGCATGCCGTTGGACGATTCGACGCTGGCGAGGTCGACATCCTCCAGGCGGGCGACCAGCGACAGCGGCACCGCCTTCGGTGCGCCGGCCCCGGCACGGAACAGCAGGAGGGCCATCTTGTCCTCCTGGCGGGCCGCCTGGACGGAAGTCGCCTCCTTCGACGCGGTCTCGCCCATGGCCATCTCGCCGGTGGCCGACGCGATGCCGTTGGGGTCGAGGATCATGATGACCGAGCCGTCGCCGAGGATGGTGTTGCCCGAGAACATCTCGATGTGGCGCAGGATCGGCGCCACCGGCTTCACCACGATTTCCTCGGTGTCGAACACCCGGTCGACCATGATGCCGAAGGTGTAGGTGCCGACCTGCGTGACCACGATGAAGGTCTCGTCGGTCTTCTTCTCGCCACCCTCCTGGTCGTCCAGCCGCAGCAGCTCCTGCAGCGAAACCAGCGGCAACAGGCGGTTGCGCAGGCGCAGGACCGGCGTGCCCTTCAACCGCTCGATGGTGTGCTCGCTGTCGGCGGCGGCGCGAACCAGTTCGACCACGCTGATCTGCGGGATGGCGAAGCGCTCGCCGGCGCACTCCACGATCAGGGCGGAAACGATGGCCAGCGTCAGCGGGATCTTGATGACGAAGGTCGAGCCCTTGCCCTGCTGGGACTTGATCTCGATCGTGCCGCCGATCTTCTCGATGTTGGTCTTGACCACGTCCATGCCGACGCCGCGGCCCGACACGTTGGTGACCTTCGCCGCGGTCGAGAAGCCGGGCTTCATGATGAACTGGATGATCTGCTGGTCGGACATCGCCGCCAGCTCGCCTTCCGAGGCCATCCCGTTCTGGATCGCCTTCTGCTTGATGCGGTCGATCGCCAGGCCCTTACCGTCGTCCTGGATCTCGATGATGATGTGGCCGCCCTCGTGATAGGCGTTCAGCGTGATGCGGCCGGTCTCCGACTTGCCCGAACGCAGACGGTCGGCGGGCACCTCCAGGCCGTGGTCGGCGGAGTTGCGCACCATGTGCGTCAGCGGGTCCTTGATCAGCTCCAGCACTTGGCGGTCCAGCTCGGTGTCGGCGCCGAGCATCTGGAGGTCGATCTTCTTGCCCAGTTCGTGCGACAGGTCGCGCACCAGACGCGGCAGCTTGGCCCAGGCGTTGCCGATGGGCTGCATGCGCGTCTTCATGACGCCTTCCTGCAGCTCGGACGTCACGTGGTTGAGGCGCTGCAGCGGGGCGGCGAACTCGCTCTCCTTCTGCGACCGCAGGATCTGGAGGAGCTGGTTGCGGGTCAGCACCAGCTCCGACACCATGGTCATCAGGTTTTCGAGCAGGTCCACGTTGACGCGGATGGTCTGCGCGGCGACCGCCGATTCCTTGGTCGCGGCCTCGCCGCCCGCACCGGCGCCGGACGCGGCCTCCGCGGCGGGAGCGGGCATCTTGGCGGCGGCGGGGACCGGATCGGGGTCCGGCACCACCAGATCGTGCGAGGGGGCGGGCTCTTCCGCCGGCTCCGCGGCGACCGGGGCCAGCACCGCGCTGGCCCCGGTC
>NZ_JAUQTX010000203.1:0-12451 GCF_059803775.1 Azospirillum sp. UFLA03-27
GCGTATAATCGTCGGCAGCGTCAGATGTGTATAAGAGACAGGGTCAGCGGACCCAATCCCCGCAACATTGCCGTGCCGAGCGCCGCTTTCGTGGCCGCGGTGGAGGGAAATACGCCTTCTTTGCGGTGATGCACGGGCGCGGGGCAGCTTTGAGCGGTGGCGCCTCATTTTTTGCTAGGCCCTTGGACGTGAATCGCATAGACGTACGCGCGTTCAAGACCCCGTAACCGGAGCCGTACCGATGTCGATCCAGCGCTTCCATTCCGGACCGCGCATGAGCCAGATGGTCATCCACAAGGACACGGTCTATCTGGCCGGCCAGGTGGCCAACGATCCGACTCCGGACGTGGAGACGCAGACCCGCCAGATCCTGGGCCAGATCGACGCCCTGCTGGCCGAGGGCGGCTCCGACAAGAGCAAGCTGCTGTCCGCCACCATCTATCTGACGGACATGTCCACCTTCGGCGCGATGAACAAAGCGTGGGAAGCCTGGGTCGATACGGCCAACCCGCCCGCCCGCGCCACCGTGGAAGCGAAGCTTGCCGCGCCGGAGTATCTCGTTGAAATTCAGGTGACGGCGGCCAAATAAGCTGCCTAACGGGGCGACCCGGCTCCCTCGGTTGGGGTTTGCCGGCGTGGCCCACCAGACTGTGAGGGCCGCGTGCTTCGAAAAAATCCGGAAGGCTTGACCTTCCGGATTTACAGAACGTTAATCACGCCTTAACAGATCATCCGTAAAACCCCGACCAACCTCTGCCGCCGGAGCGGACGACCGTCGTTGCGCTTCGATAGCTGCGTTACAGTAATGGATTCGCAACATGCCGCGCCAAACGCCTCTTTCTGACATCCGGAACATCGGCATCATCGCCCACGTCGATGCCGGCAAGACGACGACCACCGAGCGCATCCTGTACTACACCGGTCGTAAGCAC
Source organism: Azospirillum sp. UFLA03-27 (assembly GCF_059803775.1). Lineage (NCBI taxonomy): Bacteria > Pseudomonadati > Pseudomonadota > Alphaproteobacteria > Rhodospirillales > Azospirillaceae > Azospirillum > Azospirillum sp. UFLA03-27. The sequence goes on from NZ_JAUQTX010000203.1 coordinate 933, forward strand.
ACGATCATCGACGTGCACGAGACGAAGGACCTGAAGTCCTCGACGACGACCGACTACATGGAGCAGGAGCAGAAGCGCGGCATCACGATTCAGTCGGCTGCCGTCTCGGCCTTCTGGCGCAACAAGAAGATCAACGTCATCGACACCCCGGGCCACGTGGACTTCACCATCGAGGTGAACCGCTCGCTCCGCGTGCTCGACGGCGCGGTCGTCGTGTTCGACGGCGTGGCCGGCGTTGAGCCGCAGTCCGAGACCAACTGGCGCCTCGCGGACAACTACAACGTTCCGCGCATCTGCTACGTCAACAAGATGGATCGTTCGGGTGCGAACTTCCAGCGTTGCGTCGGCATGATCAAGAGCCGCCTGAACGCCCGCCCGGTCTGCATCCAGGTTCCGCTGGGTTCGGAAGACAACTTCCGCGGCATGGTCGACCTGATCGAGATGAAGGCGTACGTCTGGTTCTCGGACGACAAGGACGCCAAGTGGGAAATCTGGGAGATCACCGACGATCTGGCCAGCAAGCTCAACCTGACCGTCAAGGAAGACCTGGACAACATCGCCAGCATCCCGTCCCTGCGCGCCGAGCTGGTCGACACCGCGCTCGAGATGGACGACGCGGCGATGGAAGCCTACCTGGAGTCGGGTGAGGAGCCGTCGGCCGAGGTGCTGCGTGCGTGCCTGCGCAAGGGCACAATCACCAGCACCTTCACCCCGGTCCTCTGCGGCTCGTCCTACAAGAACAAGGGCGTCTGCCAGGTTCTGGACGCGGTCGTCGACCTGCTGCCGGCCCCGACCGACGTCGAGGCCATTAAGACGGTGGACGAGGACGGCAACCCGAACGGCGAGCGTCTCAGCTCCGACGACGCGCCCTTCGCGGCGCTGGCCTTCAAGGTGTTGAACGACACCTACGGCTCGCTGACCTTCGTGCGCGTCTATTCGGGCGTGCTGACCAAGGGCATGTCGGTCCTGAACACCACCCGCGGCAAGCGCGAGAAGATCGGCCGCATGGTCGAGATGTTCGCCGCCCAGGCCAACCCGATCGAGGAAGCCCGCGCCGGCGACATCATCGCGCTCGTCTCCCTGCAGGAGACGGACACCGGTGACACGCTCTGCGACGCCGCCCACCCGGTGATCCTGGAGCGCATGCGCTTCCCCGACCCCGTCATCAGCGTCTCGGTCGAGCCGAAGACCAAGGGCGAGCAGGAGAAGTTCTCCATCGCGCTCGGCAAGATGGTCCGCGCGGACCCGTCGCTGCGTCTGGAGACCGACCGTGAAACCGGCCAGACCATCCTGCGCGGCATGGGCGAGCTGCACCTGGAAGTGACGCTGGACCGTCTGCGCACGGAGTTCGGCGTGGAAGGCAACATGGGCAAGCCCCAGGTCGCCTACCGCGAGACGATCACCAAGCCGGTCGAGTACACCTACACCCACAAGAAGCAGACCGGTGGTTCGGGCCAGTTCGCCGAAGTCAAGATCGTCTTCGAGCCGCTGGAGCGTGGCGAGGGCTTCGTGTTCAAGGACGAGACGGTCGGTGGCACGGTGCCGCGCGAATACGTCCCGTCGGTCGCGAAGGGCCTGGAAATGCAGAAGGAAGAGGGCGTGCTCGCCTCCTATCCGACTGTGGACTTCCGCGCCCGCCTGGTGGACGGCAAGTACCACGACGTCGACTCGAACGCCCTGACGTTCGAAATCGCCGCCAAGGCCTGCTTCCGTGAAGCCCTCAAGCAGGCCGGTCCGATCCTGCTCGAGCCGGTCATGAAGGTCGAGGTCGTCACCCCGGACGATTACCTGGGCGACGTCATCGGCGACGTGAACCGCCGCCGTGGCACGGTGCTGGGCCAGCTCGAGCGTGGCACCAACATCGCCGTGGAGGCCCACGTGCCGCTGAACGAGATGTTCGGCTACATCGGCCAGCTCCGCGGCATGACCTCGGGCCGCGCGTCCTACTCGATGGAGTTCAGCCACTACGAGCCGGTGCCGCGCAACGTCACCGACGAGATCGTGGCGGGCCGCAGCAACAAGGCCGCCTGATAACGGGCTGCTGCTTTCAGGAGAAGGGGCCGGCGAAGCGATTCGCCGGCCCTTTTTCTTTGTTCAGCGGGAACTTTGCCGGGACCACCCCGGCGGGATGAGGGATTCTTCTTGCGGCGATACCACTTTCGGATCAGTGTTGCTGGTAAGTGACGCATCCCAGTTTTTGGGAATGACCCAGCGAATCTTCTTGCCCGTGGCCTTCCTGGCCCTCCTGATTCTCGGCGCTACCGGCCCCGGTTCACGGGCCTCGGCAGGGCAGGAGGATGCGCGACTCGGTGGCTTGTTCCAGGATCTGCAGACCGCCGGCGATGCGGTCGCAGCGGAGGCGGTCGAGGACCGCATCTGGGACGTCTGGCTGGAGCATCCGAGCGATGACCTCATCGTGCTGATGCACCACGGCGTGCAGAGTCTGAACGCCGACCGCTACGGCGACGCTCTGGCCGCCTTCGATCAGGTGGTCGCCGCCGACCCGACCTACGCCGAGGGTTGGAACAAGCGGGCCAACGCCGAATACATGCTGGGCGATTACGATGCCGCGGTGCGCGACATCCGCCGGGTGCTGGCGCTGGAGCCGCGGCACTTCGGGGCGCTGGCCGGGCTGGGCCTCGTCTACCTCGCCATTGACCAGCCGGCGGGCGCGTTGCGCGCCTTCGACGCGGCGCTGGCCATCAATCCGCACCTCGACCGCGTCCGCCAGCAGGCCGCCAACATCCGCCTGCGCATCGCCGGATCGGCGCTGTAATCGTGACGTGACTTAATATTCCCTCCCTGAAAAACTTTTAATCCCCCTGCAAGCCCCCCGTGACTCGGCGCCCGCTACTTTGAGGGCAACGAACAACGCATGCCAGTCACGGAGAGCAATGATGTCCACCCCCGCCAACGCCGGACGCGCCCCGCGGTCGAGCCGGGTGCGGCGTACCATCGCCGCCGTCCTCCTCGGCACCACGGTGCTGACCGGTCCGTTCCTGATCGCCAACCAGTCCACCGCCGCGGCCGCCGAAAGCGTCCTGACGCAGAACATGCTGTCCCAAAACGCACCGGGCAGCTTCGCCGATCTGGCGGCCAAGGTGTCGCCCGCCGTGGTGAACGTCTCCACCACCCAGCAGGCCAAGGCCGAGCGCGGCAACCCGCGCATGCCCGGCTTCCCGCCGGGGTCGCCCTTCGAGGAGTTCTTCCGCCAGTTCCAGGACCAGTTCGGCCAGAATGGCGGCCCCGGCGGCGACGACCAGTCCGAGGGTCCCTCCGAGGGGCAGCCGCGCGGCAAGGTCGGCTCGCTCGGCTCCGGCTTCATCATCGACGCGGCCGGCTATGTGGTGACCAACAACCACGTCATCGACGGCGCCGACGAGATCAAGGTCACGCTTCAGGACGGAACGGAGCTGCCCGCCACGCTGGTCGGGCGCGACGCCAAGACCGACATCGCCTTGCTGAAGGTGAAGTCCGACAAGGCGCTGCCGGCGCTGGACTGGGGCGACAGCGACGCCGCCCGCGTCGGCGACTGGGTGATGGCCGTCGGCAACCCCTTCGGGCTGGGCGGTACGGTGACCAAGGGCATCATTTCGGCCCGCGGTCGTGACATCCACAGCGGTCCGTATGACGACTACCTGCAACTCGACGCCGCCATCAACCGGGGCAACTCGGGCGGCCCGACCTTCACACTGGACGGGCGGGTGATCGGCATCAACACCGCCATCTATTCGCCCAACGGCGGCTCGGTCGGCATCGGCTTCGCCATCCCGTCGAACATCGCCAAGCAGGTCGTCGCCCAGCTCAAGGAGAACGGCCATGTCGAGCGCGGCTGGCTGGGCGTGAAGATCCAGGAGATCTCGCCGGAGATCGCCGAGTCGGTCGGCCTGTCCCAGACCAAGGGCGCCCTGGTCGCCGAGGTGACTCCGGACAGCCCCGCCGCCAAGGCTGGCGTGCGCCAGGGCGACGTGATCCTGGCCTATGGCGGCAAGCCGGTGAACACGCTGCGCGACCTGACCCGCCGGGTGGCCGACACCAAGGCCGGTGACACGGTGGACATGACCGTGGTCCGCAAGGGCAGGGAAACGACCCTGACCGCCCACATCGCGCCGCTACCCGCCGAACAGCGCATGGCCGCCGCGGAAGGGAGCGGCCCCGCCGCCGAGAGCGCGGTGGAGACCGTCAACGGGCTGAAGCTGGCCCCGCTCGATGGCGCCGCCCGCAGCCGCCTCGGCCTGGGCGAGGGCGTCAAGGGCGTGATCGTCACCGCGGTGTCGCCGCAGGCCGGTGATCTGCCCGTCCGTCCGGGCGACGTGATCGTCAAGGTCGGCGACCACAGCGTGACCTCCCCCGCGGAGGTGACGAAGAGCCTGCACGAGGCCGAGAAGGATGGCCGCAAGGCGGTCCTGCTGCTGGTCAACCGCGGCGGCAACGAGAGTTTCGTCCCGCTGAAGCTCGGCAAGGCGTGATGCCGGAAAACACCGGCGATCCTCATCCCCTCCAACGATGGGGGGCCGGTGTGACGGGGTGGAGGGTGTCTGTCGTGCGAGCCCCCGCCGCGCGGACACTCTCCCCCTTCGTTTCGTTCGGCCCTTTCCCCTCTCCGCAGGGGCGAGGGCATTCACCTTTGGCCTCGCGGAAGGATGCGGTAGACTCATGCTCATGAAAGTCCTCGTCATCGAAGACGACCAGCAGGCCGCCTCCTATCTGGCCAAGGGGCTGAAAGAGGCCGGTCATGTCGTGGACGCCGCCAACGACGGCAAGGAGGGGCTGTTCCTGGCCGGCTCCGAGCATTATGACGTCATGATCGTGGACCGCATGCTGCCGGGCCGCGACGGGCTGTCGCTGGTCGAGATCCTGCGCGCCACCGGCAACGACACGCCGGTGTTGTTCCTCTCCGCGCTTGGCAGCGTCGATGACCGGGTGAAGGGGCTGAAGGCCGGCGGCGACGATTACCTGACCAAGCCCTTCGCCTTCTCCGAGTTGCTCGCCCGGATCGAGGTGCTGGTGCGCCGCCGCAGCGCCGCCCAGCCACAGACCCGTCTGGCGGTCGCCGATCTGGAACTGGACCTGCTGTCGCGCACCGTCCGGCGGGCCGGCAAGTCCATCGACCTGCTGCCGCGGGAATTCGCTCTGCTGGAGTATCTGATGCGCAACGCCGGCAGCGTGGTGACCCGCACCATGATGCTGGAGAATGTGTGGGACTATCACTTCGACCCGCAGACCAACGTCATCGACGTGCACATCGCCCGCCTGCGCCAGAAGATCGACAAGGATTTCCCGACGCCGCTGATCCACACGGTGCGCGGCGCCGGCTACAGCCTGCGAGCGCCGCAATGATGGTGGCGGCCATGGTGGCCAGCGGGGGAGCGTGAAGGCGGCGATTCCCACCCTGCGGCTTCTGCGCACGACGCCGTTCCGGCTGGCCCTGCTGTATCTGGGCCTGTTCATCATTTCGGTCGGGGTGATCCTGGCCGTCGTCTACCGCTCCACCGCGGGCTTCCTGGAGGAGGAGATCGGCGCCACCATCGCGCTGGAGGTTGCCGGGCTTCAGGACCAGTACCGCAGCGCCGGCCTGCGCGGGCTGGTCGACTCCGTGCGCGAGCGCAGCGGTTATTCGCACACCAATTCCATCTATCTGCTGACCACGCCGGGCGGCGTCATCCTGGCCGGCAACCTGTCGGGCTGGCCCGACGCGACGCCGGAGCCGGGCGGCTGGACCCATTTCAAGATTTCCGACTATGGCGGGGTGAACAACCGGCCCTCCACCGCGATGGCGGTCAGCTTCGTCCTGCCCGGCCAGTTCCGCCTGCTGGTGGGCCGCGACATGAGCGAGCTGGACCAGCTCCGCGGGCGTATGGTCGTGTCGCTGCGCTGGGTCTTCCTGGTGACGGTGGTGCTGGGGCTCGGCGGTGGCCTGTTGCTGGCGCGCGGCGCCATGCACCGGATCGAGGCGATCAACCGCACCACCCACCGCATCATGGCCGGCGACCTGTCGGGCCGGGTGCCGCGCGGCGGCGGCGGCGACGAGATCGACCGGCTGGCCGGCAACCTGAACGCCATGCTGGACCAGATCGAGCGGCTGATGACCGGCATGCGGCAGGTGACCGAAAGCGTGGCGCACGACCTGCGCACGCCGCTGTCGCGCCTGCGCTCCCGCGTCGAGCTGGCCTTGATCCGCGAGACCGACGACCCGGAGGTCTACCGCGGCGTGCTGCAGGACACCATCCTGGAGGCCGACCGGCTGCTCGCCACCTTCACCGCGCTGCTGTCCATCGCCGAGGCCGAATCCGGTGCCAACCGCAAGGCGCTGGAACCGGTGCGTCTGGCGGACGTGGTCCGGCTGGCCGCCGACCTCTACGAACCGGTGGCGGAGGAGAAGAGCCTGACCCTGGGCACCGACATCCGGGCCGAGCCGACCGTGCGCGGGAACGAGCAGCTGCTGGCCCAGGCGGTATCGAACCTGCTGGACAACGCCATCAAATACACGCCGGAAGGCGGGCGCATCACTTTGCTGCTGGAGGGCGCCGGGCCGGGGCAGGCCGCTCGTGTCACCGTGGCGGACAACGGCCCCGGCATTCCGTCGGAGATGCGGGAAAAGGTGCTGGAGCGCTTCGTCCGGCTCGATACCGCGCGGGCCTCGCCGGGGAACGGGCTGGGGCTCAGCCTCGTGGAGGCGGTGGCGCGGCTGCACGACGCGGCGCTGCGGCTGGAGGACAACGAACCGGGCTTGAAGGTCGGCATCGTCTTCCCGCCGGACGCCGGTTGAGAATCTCCACAAGAAAAGAGCCCGCCGTCTCCGGCGGGCTTTTGAGGTGACATCAGCGAGAATGACTCCTTGGCGTCAGACATGATATGGGGCGCCAACCGTCCGCGCGCATTCGGATAAGCGTATTAGCACGAAGGTGCTAGAGGGCTGGCGGTGCAACAGTTTCCTGCGGGCGGCGTTTGTCCATCGGACCGGCATGCCGGTGGCAACACGGCGGGAAGAAACGATGGACGCGACCAGACAGGTTCCCCTTCATGCCTCTGCGCAAGCTGGGGAGCCGGCAACCGCCGGGCGGAACACCGCGACCGAACTGAAGCTGTTCACCTGGAAGATGCTGATCGCCGCCGGCGTGGTGGGAACGCTGTTCCTGGCTTGGCAGGTGGCCGACGCGCTGTTGCTGGTCTTCGCCGGCGTGCTTCTGGCTATCCTGTTCCAGCGCATCGCCGGGCTGGTGCGGCGCTTCGCGGGGCTGCCGCAGGGGTGGTCGCTCGGCGTCGTGCTGCTGCTTCTGGCGGTGCTTCTGATCGGCGGCGGCGTCCTGATGGGCCAGTCGGTGGTCAGCCAGTTCGACCAGTTCTCCCAGCAGATCAGCGGAGCCGTGCAGCAGCTTCCCAGCTCGCTGCGTGACCAGATCATGAAGCAGGGGCAGGACGCCTCCTCGTGGCTGAACCGGCTGCAGACGGTCGCGTCCAGCGTGATGTTCTTCCTGGGCGATCTGGTGGTGGTGATGTTCACGGCCATCTATCTCGCCGCCTCGCCCGGCGTCTACCAGCGCGGCGTCATCCTGCTGGTGCCGCCGCGCGGCCACGAGCGGGCGCGGGAGGTGCTGGACGTGATGGGGGACTCGCTGTGGAAGTGGCTGATCGGGCAGCTTTCGGCCATGGCCATCGTCGGCGTTCTGACCACCGCGGGCCTGCTGCTGCTGGGCATCCCGAGCGCTCCGGCGCTGGGCCTGCTGGCAGCCCTCCTGGAGTTCGTTCCGCTGATCGGCCCCTTCCTGGCGGCGGTCCCGGCGATCCTCATCGCCTTCGCCCAATCGCCGCAGGAGGCGCTGTGGGTGGCACTGCTCTACCTGGCGATCCAGCAGGTCGAGGGCAATGTCGTCATGCCGTTGATGCAGAAGAAGGTGGTGGACCTGCCCCCCGTCATCACCATTGCGGCCATCGCGGCGGGGGGCGTGCTGTTTGGGCTGATGGGCATGTTCCTGGCGACGCCCTTCGCGGTGGTGATGCTGGTGCTGGTCAACATGCTCTACATCGAGGACAAGCTGGGCGAGGGGCGGCACTTCCCCAGCGAGGACAAGGCGTAGGGCGGCACCCGACCCAGCCCTCAGGCGACCTCCGCCCCGGCCTTGGTGGCGTCGGCGGCGGAGCGCAGGGGAAGCTCCTTCAGGAACAGGGTCAGCACGAAGGACACCACCGCCAGCCCGGCGGCCAGCAGGAACAGCGTGGAGAAGCCATGCTCGAACACCGACTGGGCGGCGGCACGGGCGGCGGGGGCCAGATTGGCCAGGGCGGACGGGCCGCGCTCCATCACCTCGCGCCCGCTGATGCCGGGCAGGCCGGCGGCGTTCAGCCGGGCCTCGACGTCGGCGGCGAAGACCGCGCCGAACACCGCCACCCCGACCGACCCGCCGAGCGAGCGGAAGAAGCCGACCGAGGCCGTGGCCGCACCCAGGTCGCGCCGGTCCACCGCGTTCTGCACGGCGACCGTCATCACCGGCATGACCAGCCCCAGCCCGATGCCCAGCGGCACCAGGATCAGCGTGGACCACAGCCCGCTTTCCGACACCGTCGGCGACAGGCCGAGCGCCAGATACATCACCGCCGCCAGCGCCAGCCCGGCCAGCGGGAAGACCTTGTAGCGGCCGGACTTGGAGATCAGCCGCCCGCCGCCCCCGGCGCCCAGCACCATGCCCAGCACCATCGGCAGCAGCAGGAAGCCCGACGTGGTGGCGCTGGTTCCGGCGACGAGCTGTGAGCGCAGCGGCAGATAGACGATGCCGGCGAACAGCACCATGGCCGACACCGCGACCACCGGGTTGGCGACGGCCACCACCGGCTCGCGGAACAGGTGCAGCGGCAGGATCGGCTCCTCCACCCGCCGCTCGTGCCACAGGAAGACCCCGAGCATCATGAGGCCCAGGACGCACAGGCCGAGGATCGTCGGGGAGGTCCAGGGCAGGGCGACCCCGGCGCGCGACACCACGAACAGCAGCGAGGTCACCGTGCCCATCAGCAGAGCGGCCCCGAGATAGTCGATGGTCGGCTTCGCCCGTCCCGCCGGCAGGCGGTCGAGCGCCCGGCTGGTCATCAGCAGCGCCGCCGCCCCCAGCGGCAGGTTGATGAGGAAGATCCAGTGCCAGCTCAGCCGTTCCGTGAAAATGCCGCCCAGCAGCGGTCCGGCCACGCTGGACAGGGCGAAGATGCCGCCGATGTAGCCCTGGTAGCGCCCGCGCTCCCGCGGGGCCACCACGTCGCCGATGATGGTGAAGGCCAGCGCCATCAGGCCGCCGCCGCCCAGCCCCTGGATGCCGCGGAACAGGATGAGCTGCCCCATGCTCTGCGCCAGCGCGCACAGCACCGACCCGAACAGGAACAGGAAGATCGCCACCTGGAGCACCCGCTTGCGCCCGTAGAGGTCGCTCAGCTTGCCGTAGATCGGCGTGGTCGAGGTCGAGGCCAGCAGATAGGCGGTGACCACCCAGGGGAGGTTTTCCAGGCTTCCCAGGTCGTGGGCCATGGTCGGCAGGGCCGTCGCGACGATGGTCTGGTCCATCGCCGCCATCAGCATGGCGAGCGCCACCCCGCTGAACACCCGCATAATCTCGCGGTGGGTGAAGACGGCGTGGTCGTTGGAGGCGTCGGTCATGGTCTCGGTTCAGGCCGGAATGAGCGGTGGGGCGTACCATAACCCCCGAGACGTTCCGCGCAAGGACTCCGCCATGAATGGCTGCTAATCTCCCCTTCCACCTTCCGGAATAGTCGCCGTAACCCCTGCATGCTGACCGTGCGCAACCTGTCCACGACCGTGCTGAAGCCCGCCAGTTTCCAGGTGGAGGCCGGCGAATGCGTCGCCGTTCAGGGGAAATCCGGATCGGGGAAGTCCGTGCTGTTGCGTGCCCTGGCCGACCTCGACCCGTCGACCGGGGAGGTGCGGCTGAACGGTGATCTTCGGGAGGACATGCCCGCTCCGCTCTGGCGCCGCCGGGTGACCTACGTCGCCGCCGAGTCGGGCTGGTGGGAGGATCGGGTGGGTGACCATTTCGGGCGGCCGGACCGCGCCGTGGCGCTCGCCGGGGCACTGGGTCTGCCGGCAGAGGTCATGGACTGGCCGGTTGCCCGCCTGTCCACGGGGGAGCGGCAGCGGCTGGCGCTGGTCCGCGCGCTGGTCCAGGGGCCGGAGATGCTTCTGCTCGACGAGCCGACCGGACCGCTGGACGCCGAGGCGACGGAGCGGGTGGAAGCTTTGCTGCGCGGCGAACTGGCCCGCGGGGCCGGGGTGCTGATCGTCACCCATGCGCCGGAGCAGGCCGTTCGCCTTGCCCGGCGGCATTTGCACGTCGCGGACGGTGTGGTGACGGAGGGGTAGGGCAATGCTGGTGACCCTGCACTACGCCGACCTCGCCGCAGCGGCGCTGCTGCTGCTGGTCAACGGCGGCCTGTCCTTGGCGCTGGATCTGGGGCTGGCGCGGCCGCTGCTGGTGGCGGCGCTGCGGATGGTGGTCCAACTGTCCTTGGTCGGGCTGGTGCTGACCCGGCTGTTCGCCCTGGAGTCGCCCTGGTTGACCTTGGGGGCGGCGCTGGTCATGCTGCTGTTCGCCGGCCAGGAGACGATGGCCCGGCAGGAGCGGCGGCTGGCCGGCTGGTGGTCCTACGGCATCGGCACCGGGGCGATGGGGACGGCGGCGGGGATCGTCCTGCTGCTCGGCCTGTCCACCGCGGTGCGGCCCGACCCCTGGTGGGACGCGCGCTACGCCATTCCGATGCTGGGGATGGTGCTGGGCAACGCGATGAGCGGGGTGGGGCTGGCCCTCCACACCCTGACCGCGACGGCGGCGCGGGAGCGGTCGGCCATCGAGGCGCAGCTCGCGCTCGGCCGTACCCGCTGGACGGCGCTGCGGCCCATCCTGCGCCACGCGCTGCGCACCGCGCTGATGCCGACGATCAACAGCATGGCGGCTATGGGGGTGGTGGCCCTGCCCGGCATGATGACCGGCCAGATCCTCTCTGGCGTCGACCCGGGGGAGGCGGTGAAGTACCAGATCCTCATCATGTTCCTGATCTCCGGCGCGACCGGTCTGGGCGTCCTGGCGGCGTCGCTGGCGACGGTGCGGCGGCTCAGCGACCGGCGGCACCGGCTGCGGCTCGACCGGCTGGTGCGGCGGAAGCAAGCGTAAGGAACCCGGACGGGACCGCCACCGTTGAACACCGATTGGTGTTCACCAACGACGGTGGGGGAGCGGGTCATGGCGCACATCGTGGAAATCCGGAACGGCGCGATCATCGGCAACGACGAGGCCACCGACGAGTATCTGCCCGTCGGAACCCACATCGCCCAGGCCGATGGTTTCTATGTGAGCTTCGGCATGGATGTGGAGGGCCCCTACGCCCGCAACGAGGCCGAGGAGCGGCTGAACCACCTGAAGCGCGCCACCCAGGCGGATCTGGAGCGTCCGTAAGGCTGCTGTCTTTGCCCCCTCCCTAACCCCTGTCTCTTATACACATCTCCGAGCCCACGAGACTATAAC
>NZ_JAUQTX010000204.1:0-12433 GCF_059803775.1 Azospirillum sp. UFLA03-27
ATCTCAAGGTTGTCACGTGGTGGGAAGATGGGCGTGAATCTGTGGAGTATGGTTCAAATTCCTCCACTTCTCCGGGCTGTCCGGCGTTGCCGATTTGACGACCTTGACCAAGCGGCCTTAGGCGTCGAAGACGGGGTTGTAGCTGGCCTGACTCCAAACGTCGCCGCCATCCTTGCGCAGGCGCCGGAACTCCGTCGTCTGGTGCTCGCCGCGACGGAGCGCGTACCAAAAGCGACGGTAACAGTCGCCGTTGCGTTCCTCCGGCGCCACGAATATGGCGTGGTGCCGGCCGGCGATCTCATCCAACCGGTAGCCCATGGTGGTGAGGAAGGTGGCGTTCGCCGTCAGGACGTTCCCGTTGATGTCGACTTCGATGACCGCCTGTATTTGTTGACCCCTGCGATCTGTCCCTCCTGGTCAGCGGACCGGCGCTTGCCCACCGTGATGTCCATGACATAGGTGACGATCGTCGCGATCCGCCCGCTATGGTCCCGAATCGGGGAGAAGACCGCCTGGACTCACGAACCCCGCCCCGTCTTGCCAAAAAGCAGGCATTCCCCGGGCTTCGATTCACCGCGCCGCGGCGCATCCCACAGACCCTGCGGGTTGCTGCTCTCCCCGCCTTGAAAGGAGAGGACTGACGACCAATGCCGGCTTTTGATCTCGTCAGGGCTGCATTCAAGCGCCGTAAGGAAGTTATCGTTTGCGGAAAGAACCATTCCATCTGGAGAAAGCTCGATGATGGCTTGCACAGCACCCAATGCCGCGAGCTTGGTCGTTGATTTTGCACGTTTGGATGACAGGAAGTTGGACATGGCATCATCGGGAGAAGGCGGCCGTCGTCGCCGTTGAAAGGTCCCGGCTCCGGATCGTTTCATTTCTGTTCCGATCACAAAACCAAATGGTTGACAAGGAAACCGTTTTCCATCAGTTTCCTTGGAAACTCAAGGGGGCGTGTTGGCCAAATCGAACATCAGCCCGCTCGACGCGCATCTCGGCTACTGGCTGCGCTTCGTGTCGAATCATGTGTCCCATGCCTTCGCCGCAAAGCTGGCGGGGCGGGGGGTGACCGTCGCCGAGTGGGTCGTGCTGCGCGATCTTCATGGCCGCGACGGCGTGGCCCCCAGCCTGCTGGCCGACCGGCTCGGCATGACGCGGGGAGCGATCTCGAAACTGGCCGACCGGCTCGCCGCCAAAGGGATGCTCACCCAGACCGCCGACCCGGACGATCGGCGTTACCAAGCGCTGGCGCTCACTCCGGAAGGCCGGGCGCTGGTGCCGGAACTGTCCGCCTTGGCGGACCGCAACGATCTCGAATTCTTCGGGCACCTGGATCCCGCCGAGCGGGAGCGGATCGAAGAGGCGCTGAAGAGCATCGTCCGCCGGATGGGGCTGCGCTCCATTCCCATCGACTGACCGCGAAGCGCGCACTGCACGGAAAATTGCTCATGGACGCCAAAATCACAGCCATCCTGCGGGAGTGCAGCCAGGCTTCGCAGGAGGAGCGGATCACCTTCCCCGAGGTCGTCGCGGCGCTGGCCGTTGCGGGGGTGGAACGCTACCACACTGATCTCGTGCGCGCAGAGACGACCTATTACTTCCCGGACGGGACGACGGAGCGGGTGGAGGCCCGGCCTTCTTCTCTGCCGCCGTCCGTGGACTTTTCGGCGCAGGGCGTGGAGTCCGCCGTCCGCGCCATCCAGGCCGGAACGATCCGCTACGGCGGTTTCTGCGAGCGGGTGCTGCGGGCGGGCTGCGCCGGCTGGACGGTCAGCATCCTGGGCCGGCGGGTCGTCTATTACGGCCGCAGCGGCGACAGCCACACTGAGTGGTTCCCCGGCGCCCGCTGACGCCTTCCCGCCGTCACCAGCCCAAGCGTCGGGACAGCACGGGGCCGAGGTCGCCGCGCCATTCCTTCAATTCGGCCTCCGTCCGCTCGACCGCGCGCTGGTCGCGGTAGCGCTTGAGCGCGCGGTTGGCATCGCCGCGCGCTTCCATGGCGGCCAGCCGCTTGGCCACTTCCGGCTCCGATGCCACGGCTTGGCGCCAGCGTTCCAGCCGCACCTCCGCGACCGCGTCAACGATGGATTGGAGCGCCGGCATGCGGCCCAGCTTCTTCACGCCGGGCGCCAGCCGGGCGGCGGCGGCGGCGGCGGCCTCCTTGGGCATTCGGGGAAAGGCCCGCTGCACCGCCTTGGTCAGCGCGTCTTTCATGTCGTCGCCGCGCTGCTTCGCTTCGGCGCCCCGGCTCAGCCGCGCGACGGTGCGGGCCTGCTTTTTGGCATGCCAGGACAGAATGCCGTCCGCGATCTCGCGCGCATCGGTGTCGAGCCAGACAACGCTCTCCGCCCCCTCCGCGAGCACCGCCTTCGCCTCGTCGGGAAGCTCCGGGTCGTCCGCGGTCGCCATTCCGGCGAGGCCCAGCGCCTTCAACGACCGCAGCGACCGCGCCCGCCCCTCGTCACCGGCCAGCAGAACGGATTCCGCCAGCGTCCCGCCGTCGAGCAGGCTCTGCAGAAGCTCCAGGTCGCCGTGCGTCCAACGGCGGGCGGCGGTCAGCCGCTCCACCCGCAGGCGCAGAAGGTCGCGCACCGCCGGGCGGGCGGCGGCCGGAACGCAGCGTTCCACACGCCACACCCCGCCCTCGAACCGCGCGACAGCCCATTGCGCGCCGTTCTCGATGGGTTGGTCGGTGGGGAAGGCGCCGTCCAGATTCCAACGGTCGCTGGCCCGCAGGCAACCTTCCGGCGGCGACTGCCACGGCGTTCCGGGTTTGGAGTAGAAGCTGGGAGCCACCGGGCTGCGCAGAACGAAGCGCCAGCCGGCGACCTCAGCGGCGAGACCATCGGGCATGGCGGCCGGGCGTGGCGTATCCCCCAGTTTCAACAGGGGTGCGGGGCTCTCCTGGCTGACCGGCGAGGCTTCGGGTGACGGGTGTTCAGACGGCATGACGGCTCCTTCCAGCGATGTTGTATCACATGGCGGAGCGGTGCTTCGCAACTTTAGCCGCCTGCCCACCGTTCATTCTGAAAAGCCGATTGGAAATTTTCTGAAAGAAAACGTGTAATAGATAGAGCAGAACGCTGAATTTTCATCAGATCATGTCCCCCAGCCGGTCCTCGGAGGTCCTTTGACCAAAATCAAGGAAAGGCATCGGGCAGCGGGTTTGAGTCGATGAATGCTGTCCGCTTTCGAGGATAATCCCATGCGATTATTGTCCATCAAAGTCATTCTACCGGTGATTGTCGGTGGGCTTGCCCTTCTGGGAATCTTCATGGCGGGTGACGCCGCGTTCGTGGCGCTTCGCGGCGTCGAAACGGCTTCTGCCTATCGGAAAGTCAATCAGGTGGCGGGCGGCCTAGTCGCCGCCGCCGGCGAGTTCGCCCTTGAGCGAGGCGCCACCAACGGTGCTCTGAACGGCGCGGACCCGCTTTCCGGCGAAAGGCTCGTCCGGTTGCAGAAGCGCCGCGGTGCCGCCGACGCTGCGCTGCGCGCTGCGCTGGAGGATTTGCGCGCCATCCCCACAATGGTTCCGCACGCTCCACGGCTCGGTGAGGTCGAGGCATCGTCGACCGCCTTTCAGGACGTCCGGCGCGGGGTGGACGAGGCTCTGGCCCGCAGCGCCGGCGAAAGGTCGCCAAGCGTGGTGTCGGGCTTCGCCGGCACGATCACGGCGCACATCGAGCGAATCGGTTCTCTGCGCCGGCTGTTGGAAGCGGTGGCTCCACCGCCGAGCACGGCGACGTTCCAACTCGTCCAGTTGCGCGGCTACGCGGCGGATATGGCCGAACACGCCGGCCGCGAGCGCGCGCTGTTCAGCGCTCTCGTCGCCGGCCGCCGGCCGCTCGCTCCCGGACAGGCCGACGCCCTGGCGAAATCCCGCGGACGGCTGGAGCAGGCGTGGGAGGGCATCGGCGCGCTGCGCAACCGGCCGGACATCACGCCCGATCTGGCGCGAGCCATCGATGGGGTCGAGACCGCGTACTTCCAAGGCTTCGCCGAGACCCGGCAGGCGGTGCTGAAGGGTGGTGCGGATGGACGGTACCCCTTGACCTCCGACGAATGGATGAGCCGGGCGACCGCGGGCATCGATTCCATCCTCGCATTGGCCGGCACGACGGGTACCGCCATCGACGCAGCGGTTGCAGAGGCCGCGGAGGAGGCTCGCTTCGATCTGCTCGTCGGCCTCGCCGTCTTCTCGCTCAGCCTGATTCTGGGGGTCGGGGGATCGCTGCTCGTGATGCGCCGGATCGTCCGCCCGCTCACGGCGATGACCGGGGCCATGCGACAACTGGCCGATGGCGATCTGGCGGTCGCCATTCCCGGCACCGGACGTCGCGACGAGATCGGCGCCATGGCGCAAGCCGTCGAGGTTTTCCAGGAGCACGCCGTTGCGCGTGAGCGGCTGGAGGCGGAACGGGCGCGTGAGCAGGATTTGCGCGAGCGGCGGGCGGCTACGCTGGACCGGTTGACCCGCGGCTTCGAAGCCAAGGTGAGCGGGCTGGTCGGCACCCTGTCGTCCGCCGCGACGGAGATGGAAGCGACCGCCGGCTCCATGTCCACGGCGGCCCAGCAGACCAACCAGCAATCCTTCGCCGTGGCCGCCGCGTCGGAACAGGCCTCCACGAACGTGCAGACCGTGGCGGCGGCGACCGAACAGCTCACCGCGTCCATTCGGGAGATCGGCAACCGCGCTGCCCAGTCGCAGGCGATCACCACGCGCGCCGTCGCGGACGCCCGGCGGACGGACGAGACGGTGCGGTTGATGGCCGGCTGCGCCCAGCGCATCGGCGAAGTGGTCGGGCTGATCCAGGCGATCTCCAGCCAGACCAACCTGCTGGCGCTCAACGCCACCATCGAGGCCGCCCGCGCCGGCGACGCCGGCAAGGGATTCGCCGTCGTGGCGCACGAGGTGAAGATGCTGGCGAGCCAGACGGCCCAGGCGACCGACGACATCGCGGTCCAGATCGCCCGGGTGCAGACCGTCACGCGCGACGCCGTCTCGGCGATCGAGGCCATCGGCGCCGTGATCGGCGAGGTGAACGAGATCGCCACGGCCATCGCTGCCGCTGTGGAGGAGCAGGGCGCGGCCACCCAGGAAATCACGCGCAACGTCCAACAGGCGGCCATCGGCACGCAGGAGGTCGCGTCCAACATCGCCGGTGTGCGGCAGGCGGCCAACGACACCGGGGCGGCGGCGACCCATGTGCTGAGCGCGGCGCAGGAGTTGTCGCAGCAGGCGGAACGGCTGACCGGCGAGGTCGACGACTTCCTCGACGGCATCCGCAGCGCCTGACCGCGCCGGGGAGGAGCATCGGACCATCACCGGAAGCCGTCGGACAACCGTTCACACTTCGCGGCCTGCAGCGTCTGGATCTCAGAAGCGACTTGCCGCGGTGGACAGCACCGGGGTCGGCGCCCTCGCCCGGCAACGATGGAGAAGCGACATGGCAGGCATTCAGGGGATCGAACTCACGCAATTTTACCCCGTCGGGCAGAACTATCCGGCCGGAGTGTACCGGCTCACCAACGTCGACGAAGGGCGTACGTTCGAGATCACCGTTCGGAACACGCCGGCGAACATGGTCACCATTGACGTGCGCAACCCCGCGGGCACTCCCTACCCAGGCGTCGCCACCGGTCAGCTGGTGCAGGACAATCAGCAGAACCTCATTCGTGCGTCGCTGCAACATTTGCAGACGGACAACATCGATGGCCGCGTTCCCGGGCTGGGCGCTCTGGTGGTGTACATCTTCGCTGCGAACGTCCTGCTCACCGCGGCCACCATCCAGGTGAGCACGATGGCGCCGACGGCAGCGGGCTTCTACGATGCCGTCGGGTTTCCCGTGCTGGCGACGGCGAACGCGTACTTCCAGCAGCGGCTGCAGAACGCGGGGAACGACCAGGACCTGATCAATGAACTGAATCAGCGGCGGAACACCTTTCTCCAGGCGTTCGCCAATCCCAACGCCGTCCAGGGCACGCTGCCCTACGCCGGGGCTCCTGAGGCCCTACCCCAGCAGATCATCGCCGCCAACGCCGCCCGCATGGCCCGTTGGCGTTTGGTGCCGTGACGCGCGGGCGGCGAGCCGCTGGGGTGCAACGGTGCAGTCCAACGGCCCGGGCGCATTCGCTCTCCACCGCCATGCGGCAATTCGCAATTCCGACGCGGGCTTTCAATGATGGGCTGCGTCCTCCCCGGAGCCGTCCTGGCCGAAGCTGTGCAGGATGCGGGCGAAGCTGGTCGCGCCTGCACTGCGCATGGGAACGAAGGGCTTGCCCATGCGGCGGCACAGGCCCTTCACCCGCAGGCAGGCGTCGTGGCTGACGCAATCGACCGGACAGACCACCACGTCGGCGCGCTCCACCAGCCCTTCCAGGCAGCGGGTCGTCTGCTCGAACCCGCCGTCATGGTGCAGCAGGCAGCCGTTGCGCGTCTCCACCGCCGCCCGCAGATGGGGCAGGCTCTTGGTTCGTCCGCCCACATAGAGGATGGCCCGCCCGCCGAGGTCGGTCGGGGCGTTCGTTTCGGCGGCGGCGGTGCGGCGGAGCTGCGCGGCCGGCGGGTCGAGAAGGCGGCGCAGCCGCTCCACCTCGGCCTCGGCGTGGCGGGCGCGCATGCGCTCGCTGGCGACGCGGCGGTGCAGGGCGTCCATGGTGCGCAGCAGACGCGCTTGACCCGGCGCCCGGGCCGACGGGGCTTTCGGGACGTTGGGCGTCTCTGAAGCCGCGGGTGCGGCCCGCTGGGTGGCGAGCTGCGCCTCCAACTCCCGGATGCGGGCGTCCTTCTCGGCAACGCGTTCGGCGGCGGCGCGTTCCTGCTTCGCCAGCCGGGCGGTCAGCTCGTCGCAGCGCCGGGCCAGATCACGGTTCTCCCGCAACTGGCGCCGGTTCTCGCCACCCATGATGTGGGAAAGCATGTGCACGTCGGCGAAGGCGCGCACCCGCACCGCGTCGGGCATGGCGCCGTGGCTCAGCACGCCCCAGTAGGCGGCGGCGACGTCGCCCGAGGCCACCGCGGCGGTCCACAGCGCCATCCAGCCCTCTTCGGTCGTCTCGCGGGCGAAGCGCTTCACCGCGACGGCGAAGGTCTCGTCCAGCCGCTTGTGCATCAGCCGGGCTTCCGGCCCGTCCTCCGCGGCCTTCTCCACGAAATAGCGGTGGATGTCGTAGGGGCGCGCGTCCGCCGTGGGAACCAGCTTCAGCCGCCGGCACAGCCACGCCACGTCTTCCGACGACAGGCAGGTGCCCACGATCGAGCAATGATACTCCGTGGGAATCGTCCACAGCTTCCGGCGCTTCGCCTGTCCCAGCACGCAGGATGGTACGGTCTTCCGACAACGCTCACACATCGTCTCCGCCCCCGATTGGTTTCGGCTGTTGGGTCTCCGGTTCCGTCCGGAGCCAAGCGGGGCCGTGGAGCGGAACATGCTCCACAAATAATGCGATTCATTCGCATTTGCAAATGAAGAGCGAAGAAGGCTCTTTCCCGAGGAGGCGGCTCAGGCCGGGAGAATGCGCTCGATCATCAACCGGCGTGTGATTCCGTCCGCATCGCTGTATGGCATGTGAGCCCCTTCCCGGAGGCCGAGCAGGGCCACCCCCAGCGGCGAGGCGACGGTGATTTGGTCGTCCTTGGGCGATTGGTCCGGGTAGACCAGTTCCCCCCATTCGGGCGGCATGCCGTCGTCGCGGCGGAACAGCACTCGGCTGCCCATGCGCACGATCGTCCGGGGGAGGTCGCCTTCCGGGCGGACGATCGCCCGCTCCAACTCCCGCGACAGGAACGCCGAGACCTCCGGGGCCTGCACGGCCAGCCGGTCCATGGCCCGCAGCAGGCGGCCGTAATCCATGCGTCCGATCCAGATCAGCGGCCGATCGGTTTCCTCGGTCATCGATGCGTCCTCGACTGCGTGGCGGCGGTGATTCAAGCCCGGATGAACTCTCGCCCACGGGCATTGTCCGCGGCCATCCGTATGATTACGGAGCGCAAGGCGCTGATCGGTCTGTAAAAAATTTATCGTTGTTTCTTAGTATGTTACGCGATTTCCGTAGTAATACGGATATTTTGATCCGGGTTATTCCCCAGTAGAAAAGCCGTCATATGCCTTAGGGGAAGTGAGCAGAACCTTCCAGGAAGGAGATGCGGCCAACCTTCGGTGCTCCTGACCGAAACCATGGGGAAAAGGAATGGACGATCTGCTTTCGGGGGCGCTGAGCCGCCTGGATGAAGCCGCCAAGCACGTCGAGGTGGATTCCGAGGTTCTCGAGAAACTGAAATACGCCAAGGAGACTCTGAGCGTCCGCCTGTCCGTGCGCATGGACGACGGTTCGCGGCGCTCCTTCCCGGCGTGGCGGTGCCGCTACGACGACACGCGCGGCCCGACCAAGGGCGGCATCCGCTTCCACCCGAGTTCCAACGTGGAGGAAGTGACCACGCTGGCCTTCTGGATGACCTTCAAGTGCGCGGTGATGAACCTGCCCTACGGCGGGGGCAAGGGCGCGGTGAAGGTCGATCCGCACAGCCTGTCCAAGTCGGAGCTGGAGCGTCTGTCGCGGGCCTATGTCCAAGCCTTCGCCGGCATGATCGGGCCCGACCGCGACATCCCGGCGCCGGACGTCTACACCAACTCCATGATCATGGGGTGGATGGCCGACGAATACAGCTCCATCGTCCGCCAGCCGAGCCCGGCGGTCATCACCGGCAAGCCGCTGCCGCTCGGCGGTTCGCTCGGGCGCGACGACGCGACCGCGCGCGGCGGCTATTACCTGATCAAGCATCTGGAAGAGGATCTTCGCCTGTCCGGATCGGCCCGCCGGGTGGTGATCCAGGGTTACGGCAACGCCGGCTTCCACATCGCCCGCCTGCTGCACGCGGACGGTTATCGCATCGTCGGCCTGTCCGACTCCCGCGGCGCCATCGTCTGCGAGGAGGGGCTGGACCCGCAGGCCGTGCAGACGGCTAAGGAGCGGGGCGGCTCGGTGACCGCCTACACCGGGAACGGCGCCCGTGCGGTGACCGGCGACGAACTGCTGGGCACCGCGTGCGAGATCCTGGTCCCCGCGGCACTGGAGGATCAGATCCACAAGGGCAACGCCGGGCTCATCAAGGCGCGTGTCGTCATGGAACTCGCCAACGGCCCGGTCACGCCGGACGCCGACCGCATCCTGAACGAGGCCGGCGTCATCGTCCTGCCCGACATCCTGGCGAACGCCGGCGGCGTGACGGTCTCCTACTTCGAGTGGGTGCAGAACCGCCAGGGCTACTATTGGGGCCTCGACGAGATTCACGAGCGCCTTCGCGTGATCATGGAGACCGAGGGCCGCCGGGTCTGGAACATGGGCACGACCAAGGACATTCCGATGCGCACGGCGGCCTACGCCCACGCGCTGGAACGGCTGTCAAAGGCCATCGCCGCGCATGGAACGCAGCCGTTCTTCGTCGGCTGATCCGTGCGTCGCGGGGACGGGAGCCCGCCGGGCTCCCGCCCATCGCATAGGCGAACACGCCCGGTTGGACGTATAGTCCGTGCCTCGTCCACCCATGCCGTTGCGCCCGTGCAGCCTGAAAGACTGTTCTGAGATGCCATTTCCGCCCGCCAGCCGTGCGACGGGAGCGTCGACCATCCTGACCGGCCGGGACATGGTCGTGCTGTCGCTCGCCTTCCTGGCGGCCTATCTGCCCATCGACTGGCTGACCTTCATCCACCCCCGCCCGAGCCTCAACATCACGCCGTGGAACCCGCCGGCCGGGCTCTACATGGCCCTTCTGCTGTGGACCGGCGCGCGCGGCCTGCCGATGGTCTACGCCACGCTGATCCTGGCCGATCTGGTGGTGCGGGGGCATCCGGCCTCGGTCTCCTCGCTGCTGCTCTCGAATCTCGCCATCGTCGCCGGGTACGGGGCGGCCGCCCATGTGCTGCGCCACCGGGTGGCGATCGGTCTGGCGTTGAACCGGGTGCGCGACGTCGGCTGGCTGGTCGGCGTCACCTTCCTGAGCGCCGCCGTCGTGGCGCCCGTCTTCGTCGGCGTGTTCGTCCTCGACGGGGCCTTGCCCGCGGCCGACCTTCCGACGCTGGCGTTCCAATACTGGCTGGGCGATGCCATCGGCATCGCCGTGGTCACGCCCTTCGTCCTCCTCCTACACCGGCCGGACGAGACTCCCGCCTGGAGCGTGCCGAAGACGCCCACCGCCGCGCAGACGGCGGCCATCGCCGCGGCCCTGCTGCTGGTCTTCCTGCCCATCGGCGACGGCCAGTTCAACCTGTTCTACGTGCTGTTCCTGCCCCTCGTCTGGGTGGCGGTGTCGCACGGCCTGCCGGGCGCGGTGCTGGCGGCCCTGGCCATCCAAAGCGGCTTGATCGCCGGGCTGCAGGCGATCGGCCTTCCCCTGGGGGCGGTGGTTTATCACCAGACGCTGATGCTGGCCCTTGCCATCACGGCCCTGTTCCTCGGCGCCCTGGTCAGCGAGCGGCGCGAGGTCGAGGTCCGGCTGCGCGAACACCAGACCGAGTTGGCCCATCTCTCCCGCCTCACGGTGACCGGGGAGATGGCTTCCGCCCTGGCCCACGAGCTGAATCAGCCGCTGCTGGCCGCCATCAGCTACGCGCGCGCCGCCCAGCGCCTGCTGGAAGGCGACGACACGCCGCCGCGCGCCCACGAACTCATCGACAAGGCGGTGATTCAGGCGGAGCGCGCGGGCGAGGTCATTCGCGGGCTGCGCACGTTCCTGAGCAAGGGGTCGCTTCAACTGGCGCCGGAATCGGCCAGCGAGATCCTGCGCGAAACGCTGACGCTGGTGCGGGGAGACGCGGCCTACAACCGGGTCCAGCTGCGGGTGGACATGGCGGAGCCGCTGCCCCTCGTGCTGTGCGACCGCATCCAGATCGAGCAGGTCCTCCTCAACCTCGTGCACAACAGCATAGAGGCCATCGCCGCGGCTGACAGCGCGGTGCGCGAGGTCGTCCTGCGTGTCCGGGCCACGCCGCCGGACGGCCTGACCTTCGAGGTCGAGGACAGCGGCCCCGGCGTGTCGGCGGGCATGGTCGACCATCTGTATTCGCCGTTCGCCACCACGAAGCCGGCGGGCATGGGGCTCGGCTTGCCCATCTGCCGCTCGATCGTCGAGAGCCACGGCGGCAGGCTGTGGCTCGGCCGCACCGGTTCGACCGGTTCCGTTTTTCAGGTCTTTCTGCCCGCAGCCCGTTCAGACACCCGGCCATCCCATGACCCAGACCGATAAAACCTCCACCGGCGAACCGACCGTCTTTATCATCGACGACGACGAGGCGGTCCGCGACGCGCTCTCCGTCCTTGTCGAGGTGGCCGGCCTGTCCGTGCGCACCTTCGTCAACGCGCTGGAATTCCTGCACCGCTACAGCCCGGAGCAGCCGGGCTGCGTGGTGGCCGACCTCCGCATGCCCTTCATGGACGGGCTGGAGCTTCAGGAGGAACTGTCCCGGCGCGGCTGCGGCCTGCCGGTCATCATCATCACCGCCCATGGCGAGGTGAGTTCCGCCGTCACCGCCTTCCGGTCCGGAGCCGTCGATTTCCTGGAAAAGCCGTTCGACGACGGCGTCTTCCTGCGCCGCATCCACGAGGCCTTGCAGCGCGACGCCCACCAGCGCCGGGACCGCTCCGCCGCGGAGTCCGCCCTGGCGAAGCTGGCCCTTCTCAGCCCCCGCGAACGGGATGTCGCGGCGCTGATGGTCGAGGGCTGCGCCAACAAGGCCATCGCGATCCGCCTCGGGATCGGCGTCCGCACGGTGGAAACCCACCGGGCGAACATTCTCAGCAAACTCGACATCCGCACGGTTCCGGAACTCATGCGCCTGTGGATGCACATACCGTGATGCGCATCCCTCTCTCCGACGCTTGAGCGGTCGAAGCGTGTACCGGCTCAGCGCAGGAAATACTGCACCGGCACCACCAGTTCCATGCGGTCCTGCGCCACGTCCGGCGGTGGGGCCGGGAGCGGGGAGGCGCGTTCGACCAGAGCGATCGTCTCCTCGTCCAGCGCCTCGAAGCCGGAGCCCTTGTGCAGCCGCACCGCCAGCACCCGGCCTTGCCGGTCGAGCGTGATGTGGACCTGCGGAACGCCCTGCTGGCGCCGCATCTGGGCGATGCGGGGGTAGCGCTTGTAACGCTCCAGATGGCCAAGGACGGCACCGTGCCACGTGGGCAGCGCGTTGCTGTTGCGCACCACCGGCGCCGCCTGGGCCGGCGCGCTCGCGGGTGGTGCTGCGGCGGGGGCGGCGTTGGCCGGGGCTTCCGTCACCGGCTTCGGGGGAGTCTGCGGGCGCGGCTTCGGCGCTTCGGCCTTGGGCTTCGGCTTGGGCTCTTCCTTGGGCTTGGGCTTCGGCTTGGGCGGCGGTTCCGGCCTGTCTCTTATACACATCTGACGCTGCCGACGATTATACGCGAGTGTAGATCT
>NZ_JAUQTX010000205.1:0-12246 GCF_059803775.1 Azospirillum sp. UFLA03-27
GCGGTGCACGAGGCGGCCGGCGAAATCATCAGGCGCGCCCGCGAAGGCGGCGGCCCGGCGCTGCTGGAATGCAACATGGTCCGCTTCTACGGCCATTTCGAAGGCGACGCCCAGACCTACCGCGCCAAGGGCGAGGTGGAGAGCCTGCGCGCCAACCGCGACTGCATCAAGCTGCTCTCCCAGCGCCTGACCGAAACCGGCACCGTCGCCCCCGCCGAGCTGGAGGCCATCGACCGCGAGGTGAACGCGCTGATCGAGGACGCCGTGCGCTGCGCCAAGGCGGCCCCGCTGCCCGTCGCCGCCGACCTGCTGAAAGACGTCTACGTCGCCTACTGAGCGGCCCACGCCAAAAAACGGCATTCACCGGAGGAAACACCATGTCCCGCAAAATCAGTATGAAGACGGCGATCAACGAGGCGTTGGACCTCGAAATGCGCCGCGACCCGACCGTCATCCTCATGGGCGAGGACATCGTCGGCGGCACCGGCGCGCCCGGCGAGGACGACGCCTGGGGCGGCGTGCTGGGCGTCACCAAGGGCCTGTTCGCCAAGCACGGCGACCGCCTGCTGGACACGCCCCTGTCGGAATCCGCCTACATCGGTGCCGCCATCGGCGCCGCCGCCTGCGGCATGCGCCCGGTCGCGGAGCTGATGTTCATGGACTTCATGGGCGTCTGCTTCGACCAGATCTTCAACCAGGCGGCCAAGTTCCGCTACATGTTCGGGGGCAAGGCGGAGACGCCGGTGGTGATCCGCGGCATGGTCGGCGCGGGCTTCCGCGCGGCGGCCCAGCATTCGCAGATGCTCACCCCGCTGTTCACCCACATCCCGGGGTTGAAGGTCGTCTGCCCGTCGAACGCCTATGACGCCAAGGGCCTGCTGATCCAGTCGATCCGCGACAACGACCCGGTCATCTTCTGCGAGCACAAGAACCTCTACGGTCATGAGACCGAGGTGCCGGCGGAGTCCTACGCCATCCCCTTCGGCGAGGCGAACGTGCTCCGCGACGGCGATCACGTCACCATCGTCAGCTACGGCCTGACCGTCCACCGCGCCATGGAGGCCGCGGACGCGCTTGCCAAGGACAAGGTGGAAGCGGAGGTCATCGACCTGCGCACCCTGTCGCCCATCGACTGGGACACCATCATCGACAGCGTGGAGCGCACCGGCCGGCTGGTCGTGGTGGACGAGGCGCACCCGCGCTGCAACCTCGCCACCGACATTTCGGCCTTCGTGGCGCAGAACGCCTTCGGCGCGCTGAAGTCCGGCATCCAGATGGTGACGCCGCCGCACACGCCGGTGCCCTTCTCGCCCTCGCTGGAGGATCTCTACATCCCCAGCGCCGAGGCCGTCGCCGCCGCCGTCCGCCGCACGATGGCCCCCTCGCCCCGCAGCACCCTCGCCGCCTGATCCCGGAGCCACTTTTTCATGACCACTCTCAACGAGCGCATCAAGCCCATCGTCATGCCCAAGTGGGGCCTGTCCATGTCGGAGGGCAAGGTCACCGGCTGGCTGAAGCAGCCGGGAGCCACCGTCAACCTGGGCGACGACCTTCTGGAGGTCGAGACCGATAAGATCACCAACGTGGTCGAGGCCGGCGAGACCGGCGTGCTGCGCCGGGTGCTGGGCGAGCCCGGCACCGTCTACCCGGTGAAGGCGCTGATCGCCGTGCTGGCCGAACCCGACGTGCCGGACAGCGACATCGATGCCTTCATCGCCGGTTACGCCGTCCCCGCCGCCGACGGCGAGGAGGACGGGGCGGATGCCGGCCCGCGCTACGAGTTCGCCGAGACGGCGGCGGGCACCATCCGCTACGCCCGGCGCGGCGACGCGGCGACGACCGTGCTGCTGGTCCATGGCTTCGGCGGCGATCTCGACAACTGGCTGTTCACCATCGACGCCCTGGCGGAGGGCGCCACGGTCTACGCGCTGGATCTGCCGGGGCACGGCCAGTCCGCCAAGACGCTGCCCGATCCGACGCTGTCCGGCCTGTCGAAGGCGGTGCGGGACTTCATGGACGCGGTGGGCATCAAGGCCGCGCATCTGGTCGGTCATTCCATGGGCGGTGCGGTGTCCATGCGCACGGCGCTCGACGCGCCGGAGCGGGTGGCGTCGCTGTCGCTGATCTGCTCGGCCGGCCTGGGGCGGGAGATCAACCAGGGCTACATCACGGGCTTCATCGACGCGACCTCGCGCCGCGACCTGAAGCCGGTGCTGGAGACCCTGTTCGCCGACGCCGGCCTCGTCAACCGCCAGATGACCGACGACCTGCTGAAGTACAAGCGGCTGGACGGCGTGGACGGTGCGCTTCGGGCCATTGCGTCCTCGATGTTCGGGAACGGGGAACAGACGACCATTCTCGGTGAGGCGGTCGAGGCCGCGAAGGTGCCGACGCTGGTCGTGTGGGGCGCGGAGGATCGCGTCATCCCCGCCGCCCACGCCACCGCGCTACGCTCCGCCGCGCGGGTCGAGGTGGTCCCGAACGCCGGTCACATGGTGCAGATGGAGGCGGCCGGGAAGGTCAACGCCCTCCTCAAGGACCACGTCACGAAAAACGCCTGACCCTTCCACCCGTCCGGCCGGCTTGCGGCTCTCTCAAACCGGCCCCTGGAGACGCACCATGCCCAACCTCAAGGACAAGAGCATCATCGTCACCGGTGCCGGCCGCGGGATCGGCGCCACCATAGCCCGCGCGCTCGTGGCCGACGGCGCGCGGCTGATCATTGCCGATCGTACGGAGGAGGATGCGCGGACGGTGGCGGAGTCCATCCGCGCGGAGGGTGGCGACGCCGTCGCGGTCACGGTGGACGTCCGCGACCGCGCCGCCGTCCGCCACATGATCGACACGGCCGTCGCCTCCTTCGGGCGCCTCGACGTCATCTTCAACAACGCGGGCGTCGCCCAGACCAAGCCCTTTCTCGACATCACGGAGGAGGACTGGCGTTTCGTCACCGACGTCAACGCGCTGGGTGTGCTGATCGGCATGCAGGAGGCGATCAAGACCTTCCGCGCGCAAGGCGGGGGTGGAAAGATCATCAACACCGCCTCCATCGCCGGCAAGCAAGGGTACGAACCGCTCGCCCATTACTCGGCCAGCAAGTTCGCGGTGGTTGCCTTGACCCAGGCGGCGGCGCGCGCCTTCGGCAAGGAGAAGATCACCGCCAACGCGATCTGCCCCGGCGTCGTCGCGACGGAGATGTGGAAGATCATCGACAAGGGATTCCGCGACACTGGCCTGACGACGGCCGAGGACGAGGCGTTCAACCATTTCGCGGCCGGGGCCGTGCTGGGCCGTCCTTCGACGGCGGAGGATCTGGTGGGGGTGGCCCGCTTCCTCGCCTCGTCCGATTCCGACTTCATGACCGGCCAATCCCTGCTGGTCGACGGCGGAATGGTCTTCATCTGACCGCAACCCGGCGATTTCGAGCCGACGCACACCGTTCAACGGCAAAATTGGCAACGACACAATTGGAGGAAACGAACATGATCGTCTCGCGCGGGTTCGAAGAACTGGTCCACAACAAGGACCGGAACGTGGAGATCATCGTGCAGCCGGCGGCCCCGGCCGTCGCGGCGGAGTAACGGCCATGCCCGCGTCACCCACTGCGCTTGTTCATCAGGCCGAGAAACCGGCTTGGCTTCGGGCCCGCGCGCCGTCGACCGGTGCCAATGAGGACACCCGCGCCCTCGTCCGCCGACATGCCCTGCACACGGTCTGCGAGGAGGCCGCCTGTCCCAACATCGGCGAATGCTGGAGCAAGCGGCACGCGACGGTGATGATCCTGGGCAGCGTATGCACGCGGGCCTGCGCCTTCTGCAACGTGGCGACCGGACGGCCCGACGCGCTCGATCCGCAAGAACCGGACCGGCTGGCCGAGGCGGTTCTGGAACTCGGCCTGCGCCATGTGGTCATCACCTCGGTGGACCGCGACGACCTGCCGGACGGCGGTGCCCGGCAGTTCGTGCGTTGCATTGAACGGGTCCGCGCCGTCTCGCCCGCAACGACGATCGAGATCCTGACTCCCGACTTCCGCAACAAGACGGGAGCCATCGAGACCGTCGCCGATGCCCGGCCGGACGTCTTCAACCACAACCTGGAAACCGTGCCGCGCCTGTACGCGACGGTGCGGCCGGGGGCGCGCTACTATCACTCGTTGCGCCTTCTCGATCAGGCCAAGAACCGGCACCCGGAGATCTTCACCAAATCCGGCATCATGCTGGGCCTTGGCGAGGAGCGCGCCGAGGTGCTTCAGGTCATGGACGATCTGCGGGTGGCGGGCGTCGATTTCCTGACCATCGGCCAGTATCTGCGGCCCACGCCGCGCCACCACCCGGTGGTGCGCTACGCCCCGCCGGGGGAGTTCGCCGAATACGAACGAGCAGCACGGGCCAAGGGTTTCCGGTTGGTTTCGGCAAGCCCGCTGACCCGCTCCTCCTACCACGCCGAACAGGACTTCGCGGCTTTGGTGCGAAGCGCAGGGCAGCCGTTTCCAACAGGGCGGTGATGACCACGGGATCGCTGCGCAGGGTATCGCCGTCGTCGGCATCGGCGTACCCGGCAGCGATCAGAAGGGCGCGGGTCCTCTATGCAGCGGGCCAGACGCTCGCACAGGCCGAGGCGCTGATATGATCTGTGTTGGTACGGTTCGTCGAGGGCAGGGCCCAACGCCGACCCCGTTGCTCACTTGCCGCCGGTGACATCGAGGAACGTGCCGGTGATGAAGGAGGCCTCGGCGCTCGCCAGCCATAGGATCGCCCGCGCGACCTCCTCGGGCTGACCGCCTCGTCCCATGGGGATCGAGTCCTTGACTCGATCCACCCGTCCCGGCTCTCCACCGCTCGCATGCATGTCCGTGTAGATATGCCCGGGGCGGATGCAGTTGACGCGGATGCCGTCCCGCGCGACCTCCTTGGCGAAGCCGATCGTGAAGGTTTCAAGGGCCCCCTTCGAGGCGGCGTAGTCGACATATTCATTCGGACTGCCGAGCCGGGCCGATGTCGATGAGATGTTGATCACCACGCCGCCCCGCCCGTTGTGGCGATACGACATGCGCTTCGCTGCCTGCTGCGCGCAGAGGATCGGGCCGATCGCGTTGACCGCGAAGATGCGCTGCATCCGCTCGAAGTCGAGATCCTCGGTCCGGGACTGCCGCGCAAGCACCGCGGCGTTGTTGACCAGGACGTCGATCCGGCCGAACTCCCGGTCGATCGCGGCGAACAACTGGGTGACCTGCGCCGGGTCCGCGCTGTCGGCGCGCACGGGCAAAGCCCGGCGCCCCAGAGCTTCCACATCCGCCGCCACCGCACGGGCCGCGGACTCGTTGGCGACGAAGCTGATTGCGACATCGTAGCCCTGGGCGGCGGCAAGCCGTGCGGTCGCCGCGCCCATGCCACGCCCGCCACCCGTTATCAAAATCAGCGGCGCCTGAGGGATGGTGTTCATTGGAAGAGCCTTCATGCGGTGGCGGGAAGCAACGGAATGCCGGCGGCTCATTGCCGGCCTTGGCCAATCCACCTCAACTCCGGTGCCGGGAGACGCCGGCCTGCCCGTACGGTCCCGCGGTGGAGTTGCTCAGATGGGGCCTCAGCGTCAGGACAAGCGGAACGATCAGGGCGGCGGTCGCCGCCGAGGCCAGCACACCAATCGTCTGGGTGCTGTGATCGGCAATCGCGCCGTAGAGGATCGGTGCAACGCCTCCGGAACCGATCACACTCGTGTAAAAAACCGCGAAAGCCCGGCCCGTATCGCCGTCGGAAAGCTCCGGCACGGTGCCGTAGAGCACCGAAGAGGTGCCGTTGAGCACGATGCCGAGCAGCGGCAGCAGGATGAGCGTTGGCGTCAACGGCGTGAACAGCGTCGCCGTGATCAGCAAGGCCGTTGCGGCTTCGGTCAGCATGACGCTGCCGACGACCCCCAGCCGCTCCCCGAGCCGGCTGCACGTCGCCTTTCCGAACGCACCGCCGATGAACAGCAGGGCGAGCGCGATTCCGACTGTCGCCGAGTCTCCACCCTGTCCATGGATGAGGAAGGGCAGAAACAGCAGATAGCCCATGCGGGTCGCCGTATCGAGTGCGCCGATCACCGTCAGAATGCCGAAGCCGCCGCGGCCCTGGCCGGAAGCCGCCCCCGTCTTGGCGGTCCTGGTGAGGGGGACCGCCGGCACCAGCGGCACCAGGACGACCGACAGGGCGATTCCAAGCACCGCCATCAGCCCCAGCACCGGCTGCCAGCCGAGAGTCGGCAGAAGCACCGCGACGAGTGCCGGCAGCGCGGCTTTTCCAAGATCGCCCGAAAAGTTGTAGATGCCGAGCGGGTGTCGCGATGCCGTGCCGTAACTCACGGTGACGAGCATGGACCCACATGGGTGCTGGATGCTCGATCCGACGCCGGCCACCACGAGGCCGATGCAAAGACCCGCAAAGCCGAACGGCGACGCCATGATCAGCAAGCCCGTCAATGCGAGGACGGTCGACAGGATCAACGCCGCTCGCGGCGACAAGCTGCGGAGCACTCGGTCGGCCGGGATTTGCAGGCCTCCCATCGTCCCGGAATAGAGCGCGCGGACGACGGCAAGCGCTGCATAGGAAAGGCCGAACTGCGCCTGCCATACCGGCAGGAAAACATAGAGAGCGTCGGTGTACCCGTCGTGCAGCGCGTGGGCGAGGCATGCCCCCGCCAGGCTTCTCTTTTGTTGATTACTGCAATGTCTCGATTTCATCGTTGATGGATTTCTCGCAAATGCAACGGGCATTGCTCGGCTGGGCTCATCTCAACAGCATGGTATACGTGTGAGATTTCATCGACTAGTATGCTTTGCATCACGAATAACGTTCGTTTTTCTCACGGATCGCACGTGCGCCGCCTTCCCCCCTTGAATGCCTTGCGCATTTTCGAGGTTGCGGCTCGGACCGGCAGCTATGCCGACGCCGGGGCCGAACTCGGCCTCACCCATGGCGCGGTAAGCCGCCAGATCGCTGCGCTCGAAAGCTGGCTCGGGCAGAGGCTCTTCATGAAGGACGGACGCCGCATGGTCGCGACGCCGATGGCGAGAATTTTCGCTGCCGAGGTCGGTCTTTCCTTCGATCGTCTGGCCGTCGCGGCGGAAGCGTGTGGCCGGCCCGACGCGCGCCGTATCTTGCGTGTCAGCGCCCCGACCAGCTTCGCGATGCGCTGGCTGATCCCGCGCCTCAACCGGTACCACGCCGATCATCCGCAGGTCGAAGTCGCGGTTACCACGGTTTCGACCGTGCTTGAGGAATTGCGCGGTGGGGTCGACGTGGCGATCCGGCGCGGCGTTGCCCGGGACGACGTGTGGCCTCACCATCGCGTCGTCCCGGTGCTGGATGATGTGGATACGCTGATCATGAGCCCGGCGCTGTTCGCGCGACGGCCGATCCTGAAGCCCGCCGACATCGAGGGACATACGCTGCTTGCAAGCGAAACCCGCGCCGGCGATTGGACGAACTGGCTGGAGGCGGCAGGGCTCGAACACCTTGCCGGGCATCCCCGCCAGATATTTGATCACTTTTTCGTGACCCGTCAGGCGGTGGAAGATGGGCTTGGCATTGGGATCGGCCCGTTGCCAATGCTCGGGATCGACGTTGCCAACGGAAGGCTGATGACGCCGCTGCCGGAGATCCGGGTGCCGAGGACGGGGTATGTCGCGCTTATTCCACGTCAGGCCGCTGCCGGAAAGCTGGTTGCCGGCTTCGTCGACTGGCTTGCCGGAGAAGCGCGGGGATCACGATGACGAACCGGGCTGAACCCCGGTCCTCTCGGCCATGGTGGGCGCAGGTGGTGTCCGACAAATCTAGCGGCGCCCGAACAGCCGCTCAATGTCGGACAGCTTCAGCTCCACATAGGTCGGGCGGCCGTGGTTGCATTGGCCGCTGTGGGGGGTGGCCTCCATCTGGCGGAGCAGGGCGTTCATCTCCTCGACGCTGAGCGACCGTCCGGCGCGGACGGAGCCGTGACAGGCCATGGTGCCGCACACATGCTCCAGCCGTTCCTTCAACGACAGCGCATCGCCCAACTCCGCCAACTCTTCGGCGAGGTCGCGGACGAGGCCCTTCACGTCGCTCTGGCCCAGCAGCGCGGGCACTTCGCGCACCAGGACGCAGCCGGGGCCGAAACCCTCAACCGCCAGGCCCAGCTCGGCCAGTTCCGCGGCGCGGCCCAGCAGACGGTTGGCGGACGGTTCGTCCAACTCCACCAGTTCCGGGATCAGAAGGGCCTGCCGCTTAACGCCGCCCTCCAACAGGGCGGTTTTCATCCTTTCATAGACCAGCCGCTCATGGGCGGCGTGCTGGTCGACGATGACGATGCCCTCGCTTGTCTGGGCGACGATGTAGGTGTTGTGGACCTGGGCGCGGGCCGCGCCCAGCGGGTGGCTGTCCAGCGGCGGAGCAGCGGCGGCGGCCTGGGCCGAGTAGTCCGGTGGGCGCGCGGCGGGCGCGGCCTGCCAGCCGGCGAGGCGGCCCTGCAAGGGAGGGAGCGGCGCCTGATGGGGCGCCTGGAAGGCGGTCGCCCGGTCGGCCAGCCCGCGCGGAACGACGGAGCCGTAGCTGCCGCCCCAGGACTGCGCCGGCTGGTGCCCCGGGCTGCGGTAGGGCAGGGGGGAGGGCGATGGAATGGCTCCGTCCGCGTCCATCTCGCTGCTCTCCGGGCGCAGCGCACCCAGAGTCGCCAGCCCCACGGTGGTCGAGGCGCGATGCCCGGCCTCGGCCAGCGCGTGTTTGAGCGCGCCGACGATCAACCCGCGCACCAGACCCTGGTCGCGGAAGCGCACCTCCGCCTTGGCGGGGTGGACGTTCACGTCCACCTCCTGCGGGTCGAGGTCGAGGAACAGCGCCAGCATGGGGTGGCGGTCGCGCGGCAGGAAATCGGCGTAGGCCGCCCGCACCGCGCCGACCATCAGCTTGTCCCGCACCGGGCGGCCGTTGACGAACAGGTGCTGGTGGCGGGCGGTGGGGCGGTGCAGGGTGGGCAGGCCGATCCAGCCGGCGAGCGTCACCCCCTCGCGGGCCGCCTGCACCGGCACGGCGTTGTCCTGGAAATCGCGGCCCATCAGGGCGCCCAGCCGGGTCAGCCGGGCGTCGAGCAGGTCGCCCTGCGCCGCCGACAGGCGCAGCGTCGAGCGGTTGTCGCCGTCCAGCGTGAAGGCCACGCCGGGATGGGCCATCGCCAGCCGTTCGATGCAGTCGCCGATGTGGTCGAACTCGGTCCGGGCGGCCTTCAGGAACTTCAGGCGGGCGGGCACGGCGGCGAACAGGTCGCGCACCTCGACGCGGGTGCCCTGGGCCAGTGCGGCGGGCTGCGGCGCGCCCTTCAGGCCGGCGTCCACGGTCAGCGCCCAGGCGCTGTCGGCGCCGCGCGGGCGGCTGGTCAGGGTCAGGCGGCTGACCGCACCGATGGAGGGCAGCGCCTCCCCGCGGAAGCCCAAGGAGCGGATGTCGAGCAGGTCGTCGGACGGCAGCTTGGAGGTGGCGTGCCGCTCCACGGCCAGCGCCAGATCGTCCGGTCCCATGCCGCAGCCGTCGTCGGTGATGGTGATGAGCGACTTGCCGCCATCACGCACCACCACGTCGATGCGGGTGGCCCCGGCGTCGATGGCGTTCTCCACCAGTTCCTTGACGGCGGCGGCGGGCCGCTCGATCACCTCGCCGGCGGCGATGCGGTTGACGAGCGTGTCGGGCAACATGCGGATCGGCATCCGCCAAATATAGTAGGCTCACGCCAGGAATGCCACCATGAGCGGGGGCGTGCGCGGCGAACCGGCGCGGCGGGCCTCAGGCCCCGGCGAACAGCCCTTTCAACCCTTTCAGCAGGTTCGTGGCCATGTCGGTGGCGACGTCGTCCATGCCGACCGAGCGGACGGAGGCGAGGACCTGGGCGTTCGATTCCCCATCTCGGTCGGTCACCGCCCACAGGCTGGCACCCTGGTCCGGCCGGGTGTCGGTGAGGCGTCCCAGCCTTCCCTCCTTGATGGCGCCGAGCAGCGGGCCGCTGTGGTCGCTCCCGTCCTTCAGCGCGATCATGCGCAGCGGATCGTCCGTCTTGGCGGACCGGCCGGCGAGGCCGAGCCGGTCGAAGACGACCTGCATCTCCTTGCCGCTGTTGGGGATGCCGACGCCGATCACGCCGGACTCGGCGTCGGCGTCCTCCGCGAACGGGTCCTTCACCCTGGCGGCGCGCAGCGCGTTCGGCATCTCGGGTTTGCGGAGGCCGTTCTTCGCCGCCAGCTTGTCCAGCAGGCCATGCGCAGCGCCACCCAGGAAAATGGGCTGGTCCTCGGGCAGGTTGAGCGTCTGGCGCAGCATGCCCATCGCCTCTCGCATGTAGTCGGCCTGCTTGAGGTCGTAGTCGCGGCGGGCGAGCATGGTTTCCATGCGCGCCGCCACCGGGTCCTTCGCCGCCGCCTCGTCGGCCTTTGGCACCGTGAAGGAGATGACCCCGGCCTTCATGGCCCGGACCGCGTCGGGAGACAGGCTGACCATATCCACCGCGCCGTTGCGGCCGATCGTTGGCGCGGCGGTTCCCGACGTGGCAGCATCGGGTCCTTTTGCCGGAGCCGGCTTGGCGTTGGCGCCGAAAGCGGCGGGCGTGCTGCTGGTGACGTCGGTGATGGACATGCGCGCTTCCCCCGCTTTTCGATGGTGCGGCCTTCGGGATGCATCCCGAGGTGGTGAGCGATGATGCCGGGGGCGGGGTCGGTTGTCCATGCGGCGGAAGCGTCCGGTCGGATGGCGCGTGTCGGCGCCCGCTTCTTTTCTTGGGGCAATAAACTGAAGAACGAATCGTCGTTGCGGTCCGTGAAAATATAATCCATCAAGCATTCTTGGTCTCATTCTCCTTTTTTCTAGGAAATTACAATAATACAAATGCGTGCGTATTGATGAGATGTTTGAATGTTCATTTGATCTGAGGAAATGTGCTGCTCCATCCAATTTCTTGTAGGAGCAGCACATGTCCGATACCCCCATCACCTACGCCGCGCCAGTCGATATTCCGGTGGTCCGCCAGCCCTTCAACCTGCCGGGCTACAGCAACTCCCTCAACGTCACCATCGGCACGCCGAGTGGCCTGCTGCACGAGGTGCAGGTCGACACCGGTTCGACCGGCATCGTCATCCCCGCAACTTTGCTGATGGTCGACGGCGACACGTCGAAGGGGCTGGCCGCGGGCGTTGTGTCGCTCGGGCCGGCGCAGATCACCTATCACCCGTCGGGCAACACGCTGGCCGGCTGCCTCTATCTCGTGCCCAGCCTAGCGCTCGGCGCGTCGCTGGACGAGTCGAAGCAGGTCGTTTCGGTCTGCGAGGCCGGGCCGCTGGTGGTCTTCGGCGCGCAATACGCCGGCAACACCGGCACGCCCGGCGTCCAGAGTCCGGTCGATCCGGGCATGGGCATGATAGGCGTCGGCTTCGGCCGCCCGGCGCTGGGCTACACCGCGAACGCCAGTCAATCCGATCAGGTGGTCTATACGCTGAGCAACCCGTTCCTCTCGGCGTCGGCGAACGGCCAGCCGCTCTACCCGTCCTATCTGCTGTCCTCGGCGGGGAGCGGGGCGAGCGGCTGCATAGCGCTGGGCGTCACGACCGCCCAGTTCACGGCCGCCCCCTTCAACGGGCAGACCGTCGCGCTGACCTCGGCCAAGCCGCCGGTCACGCCGAACGTCACCAACGACTGCAACTGCGCCCCGGCATCGGGAACCTCCTGGCCGGCGGCGCCGGCCCAGCCCTATTGGCTGACCGCTCCGGCGACCATCACCGTCAGCACGATCAACGACGCGCTGCCGCTGAGCGCCACGCTGCTGCTCGACAGGGGGGTCACCGGCGCGATGATGAGCGTTCCGCAGGTGAAGAACTGGGTGGCCAATCTCGGCGGAGCGGAAATCACCATCGCCGTGCCGAACGGGTCCAGCCCCGACGCGGAGCCTGTGATGACCTACAGCTTCTCCATGTCCAGCGCGGCCCCGGTCAAGGACATCTTCGCCATAAACACCGCGCTGTCCACCGCGGCGGCCCCGGCGTCGCTGGAACCGGTCGTGCCGGACGCCGACATCGCCTTCGTCAACACGGGCATCAACCTGCTGCTGGCCTACAATTACTTCTTCGACGCGCAACTGGGCCAGCTCGGCTTCGCCACCGCCGCGCCGGTCACGCTGCCGTAAGCGGCGGCCGTTCTTGCGTATGGACCTGTCTCTTATACACATCTCCGAGCCCACGAGACTATAACAGCTATCTCG
>NZ_JAUQTX010000206.1:0-12083 GCF_059803775.1 Azospirillum sp. UFLA03-27
GCGTATAATCGTCGGCAGCGTCAGATGTGTATAAGAGACAGCCCAGGCGGCGGCCATCGTCCGGCCCGCGGGCCGGAGCGGAGCGGTCGCCGAGGTGGATTTCGGCACCCAGTTCAAGCGCGACTGGAACGCCCTGATGAAGAAGCTGCTTGAGCCGTAAGGCCCAAGCCAAGTCAGGTGCGGGTCAGGTGCGGGCCTCGTCCAGCCACTTCCGCACCGCCGGCGCCTCATAGGCGGCGAAGGCGTCCAGGATGCCCGGCGCGGTGTCGCGGACGATCAGCATGTCGCGGTGCTTGGGCTGCATGAAGCGCTCCCCCGCCACATGGTCGAGGAATCCGGCCAGCCCGTCGTAGAAACCGGAGGCGTTGAGCAGGCCGCAAGGCTTGTCGTGGCGGCCGAGTTGCGCCCAGGTCCACACCTCGAACAGCTCCTCCAGCGTGCCGATGCCGCCGGGCAGCGCGATGAAGCCGTCCGACAGCTCGGCCATCAGGGCCTTGCGTTCGTGCATGGTGGCGACGATCCGCAACTCCTGAAGACCCTGGTGACCGACCTCCTTGTCCATCAGGAATTGCGGGATGATGCCGGTGACCGTGCCGCCCGCCGCCAGGACCGAGTCGGCGATCCGCCCCATCAGGCCGGTCCGCCCGCCGCCGTAGACGAGGCCGATGCCACGCTCCGCCATGTGGCGGCCGAGCTGCTCCGCGGCCTCGCCATAGGCCGGGTTGGTGCCGGGGTTGGACCCGGCATAGACGCAAATCCGCATGTCGTTCCTCTGTTCGCGCCGTCCGTGGGCGCGTGATCGTAAGGGGCTTACCGGACGCGGGTGGCCGTGAAGCGCTGGCCAGGGTTCACGAACTCGTCCTGCGCCGCGATCAGTTGCAGCTCTCGCGTGCCCATCCGGCGGGTGGTCTGGAAGATGGCGTAGATCGCCGCCGCCGCCTGCTCCAGCGCCTCGGCCGGGTCGAAGGCCTTCAGGTAATGGGCCAGGAACAGGGCGGCCACCGCGTCGCCCGACCCGTTGGGCGGCGGGTCCAGCGGCAGGCGCGGGGTGGAGACCAGCCACGCGCCGTCCCGGTCGTCGGCCAGCATCTCGATGTGGCCGGGATCGGCGTCCTTGCGGGTCAGGCTCGTCACCAGGACCAGCCGCGGCCCGCGCTCCCGCAAGGCGGCGGTGGCGGCCAGCGCGTCGTCCAGCGTCTCCACCGTACGGCCGGTCAGATACTCCAGCTCGAACTGGTTGGGCGTCATCAGGTCGGCGGCGGGGACGGCGTGGTCGCGGATGAAGTCCGGCAGGCCGGGGCGCACGAAGAAGCCGCGCCCGACGTCGCCCATCACCGGGTCGCAGGCGTAGACGGCGCGCGGGTTGGCGGCCTTCAGCCGGGCCGCCGTCTCGACGATCACCTGTCCCAGCCCGACGTCACCCATGTAGCCGGAGAGCAGGGCGTCGCAGGTGGGCAGGACGCCGCGCGCGGCGACGCCGTCCATCAGGTCGGCCACATGCTCCGCCGTGAAGACCTGTCCGGTCCATTCGCCGTAGCCGGTGTGGTTGGAGAACTGCACCGTGTTCACCGCGATGGCATCGCAACCCAGCCGTTGCAGCGGGAACACCGCGGCCCGGTTGCCGACATAGCCGTAAGCGACGTGGGACTGGATCGAAATGACGGTCTTCATGGGCGGACGATCCGAAAGGTTGGGCGCGCATCCTAAACCGTCCGCACCACACGCTGGAGATGTTTCCATGCAGACCAGCCCTACGCACCGCATGGACAGCCCGCGCTCCTGCGGCTAATCCTGCGGCAACGACACAAGACCGCTTGAGGGAATGCCATGGCCGCCACCGCCCGCCCGCGCCGCAGCGTGCTCTACATGCCCGGCTCCAACGCCCGCGCCCTGGAGAAGGGGCGCAGTCTGCCCGCCGACGGGCTGATCCTCGACCTGGAGGACGCCGTCGCCCCCGACGCCAAGGCGGAGGCCCGCGCCACCATCAGGGCGTCCATCGCCGCGGGCGGCTATGGCGGGCGGGAACTGGTGGTCCGCACCAACGGGCTGAACACGCCCTGGGGCTACGACGACCTCGTGATGGCGGCCGCCAGTGGCGCCGACGCGGTGCTGCTGCCGAAGGTGGAGAGCCCCGACATGGTCCGGCAGGCCGAGGCGGTGCTGCGCGCCAACGGCTCGCCCGACGGGCAGACCATCTGGTGCATGATGGAGACGCCGCTGGGCATGCTCAACGCGAAGGAGATCGCCGGGGCCAGCCCGAAGCTGGGCGGGCTGGTGATGGGCACCTCCGACCTCGCCAAGGATCTGCACGCGGCGCACACGCGTGACCGGCTGCCGATGCTGACCAGCCTGGGCCTTTGCCTGCTGGCGGCGCGGGCTTACGGCCTCGCTATCCTCGATGGGGTGCATCTCGACCTGAACGACGATGCGGGCTTCGCCGAGTCCTGCACCCAGGGGCGGGAGCTTGGCTTCGACGGCAAGACGCTGATCCACCCCAAGACCATCGCTGCCTGCAACGCCGCCTTCGCCCCCGGCGCGGAGGAAGTCACCCAGGCCCACCGCATCATCCAGGCCCACGCTGAGGCCGTCGCCCAGGGCAAGGGGGTGGTGCTGGTGGATGGGCGGCTGGTGGAGAATCTGCACGTCGAGAACGCCCGGCGCCTCGTCGCTCTGGCCGAGGCGATCCGGGCGCTGGAGGCGGCGGGCTGACGCCCACCGCCTCTCTCATGAACTGAGCGCTCAGGAATCGCGGCGCGCCTGGGCGTCCTTGACGAACTGCGACACCCGCCCGATCTCGCGCGGGTCGGTTTCGACCGTCCGGCGCCCGCTGGGGATCGGGCGCATGCCCTTGCGGGGGGTGCGTCCGGGGGACGGATGCTGGGGCTCCGCGTCCTTCCTGCGCTTAAGGGCGTCCTGAAGGTTGGCCTGGATGATCTCCCGCCGCCGCTCGGCCCGGAACCGCTCCAGCCGCCCGTTCACCCGCTTCAGCGCCCGCGCGTAGACCTGTTTCTTGGCGGACAGGCCGCGCTCGCTGGCGTCGGCCGATTGCTGGCCGGTGCCGCTGGCCTTGCCCCGCCGCCCGCGGCGGCGCGAGGCGATGATGTCGCGCGCCCGGTCGCGCTCCCCACGCAGCCAGCGGGCGAGCGTCAGGGTCTCATCGGGCGGCAAGCCCTCCAGCTCCGGGTAATGGCTCCTGCGGACCTGCTCGAATTCCTTTTCGGACAACAGCCGCCGTTCGGCCGTGAATTCGACTCCCATCGTTGAACCTCCCTGCTTCGTGGTCCCGCTTCGGCTTACCCCCGTCCGCTCAACCGATCGGGCGGCGAAGCGTTCCCGGATGCAGTCCGATGGATCCTGCTGCCACTTAGGGGTGCCGAAGGAATCGGAATCACGACCTCCCCGGAACCAAGTCGCCCCCCATCGGTTTTCCGACATGTGGCAGAGGTGGAGGTTGAAGATGGCCTCGAAAGACAACGGCCAAGACGAAGTCCAATCCGGGAGCGGTCGCACATCGAACCGCGGCTTCGCGTCGATGGACCGTGACCGGCAACGCCAGATCGCCAGCAAGGGCGGGGAAAGCGTGCCAGCCGACAAGCGCAGCTTCTCCAAGAACCCGGAACTCGCCGCGGAGGCGGGGCGGAAGGGGGGCCGGAGCGTACCGGCGTCCTCCCGCAGCTTCTCCAAAAACCCGTCCCTGGCCGCCGAAGCCGGGCGGAAGGGCGGGCAGGCGAGTCATGGCGGACGCGGGGCCGCCCTGCGTCCGGGCGAAGGCGACTGACGGTACCAACGAAAAAGCCCCTCTCCGAAACCGGAGAGGGGCTTTCTTTTCATCGTCCGCCGGTCCGCGTCCTCCGGCCCGTCGGGCCGGGGCCGCCGCAACCGGTCAGGAGGCCAGCTTGTCCAGCTCGCGCAGGATCGAGTCGCCCATGACGGTCGTGGAGCAGCGGGCCATGCCCGGCGCCATGATGTCCGCCGTGCGCATGCCGCCCGACAGCACGTTCTGCACGGCCTTCTCCAGCATCTTCGCCTCCTCGTCCATGTTGAACGAGTAGCGCAGGCACATGGCGAAGGACAGCAGAGTCGCGCAGGGGTTGGCGAGGTCGCGGCCGGCGATGTCCGGGGCGGAGCCGTGCACCGGCTCGTAGAGCGCCTTGCGCTGGCCGTTGGCGTCCGGGGCGCCGAGCGAGGCCGACGGCAGCATGCCGAGCGAGCCGGTCATCATCGCCGCTTCGTCCGACAGGATGTCGCCGAACAGGTTGTCGGTGACGATCACGTCGAACTGCTTCGGGTTCTTCAGCAGCTGCATGGCGCCGTTGTCGGCGTACATGTGCTCCAGCGTGACGTCGGAGAATTCCTCCTGATGGAGCTTCGTGACTTCCTGGCGCCACAGGAGGCCCGATTCCATCACGTTGGCCTTCTCCATCGAGTGGAGCTTGTTGCCGCGCTTGCGCGCCAGCTCGAAGGCGACGCGGGCGACGCGGCGGATCTCGCTGGTCGTGTAGACCTGGGTGTTGACGCCGCGGCGCTCGCCGTTGCCGATGTCGGTGATGCCGCGCGGCTCACCGAAATAGACGCCGCCGGTCAGCTCGCGGACGATCAGGATGTCCAGGCCCCTGATGACGTCGGCCTTCAGGGTCGAGGCGTCGACCAGGGCGTCGAACACCACCGCCGGGCGCAGGTTGGCGAACAGGTTCAGCTCCTTGCGGAGCGTCAGCAGGCCGGCTTCCGGACGCTTGGTGTAGTCGGTGGGGTTGTCCCACTTCGGGCCGCCGACGGCGCCCAGCATCACCGCGTCCGCCGCCAGCGCGTCGGCCAGCGTCTCATCCTTCAGGGGAACGCCGTAGGCATCGATCGCCGCACCGCCGACCAGCCCCTCGGTGACGTCGAAGGTGACGTTGCGCTTGCGGTCGAGCCAGTCGATGACCCGGCGCACCTGGCGCATGACCTCCGGACCGATCCCGTCGCCGGGCAAAAACAGAAGCTTCTTGTTGGCGGGCATGGCGCACGCACTCCCCATTGGAGACTTTATCAGTGTTGTCTAATCCGCGGACCGACAGGCCGGAAGTTGGGTCCACCCCCGCCGGTCCGCAAGGCCGTCATGGCCTGATGCCATTGGGCCGGTATCGGTTTGGCTTGGTTCAGCCCCAGAGCCAGGGCTGGCCGCCGCGCTGCTTGCCTTCATACTGGTCGATGAAGGCGGCCTGCTGCATGGTCAGACCGATGTCGTCCAGCCCGTTCAGCAGGCAATGCTTGCGGAAGGGATCGACCTCGAAGCTGATCTTGCCGCCGTCCGGACCGGTGATCTCCTGTTTCTCCAGATCCACCGAAACGATGGCGTTCGACCCGCGCGACGCGTCGTCGAGCAGCAGGTCCACCTGTTCCTTCGGCAGCTTGATCGGCAGGATGCCGTTCTTGAAGCAGTTGTTGAAGAAGATGTCCGCGAAGCTCGGCGCGATGATGCAGCGGATGCCGAAATCGGCCAGCGCCCACGGCGCATGCTCACGCGAGGAGCCGCAGCCGAAATTGTCACCCGACACGAGGATCTTGGCGCTGCGGTAGGCCGGCTTGTTGAGGACGAATTCCGCGACCTCGGCGCCTTCGGGGGTGTAGCGCATCTCGTCGAAAAGATGCTTGCCCAGCCCGGTCCGCTTGATGGTCTTCAGGAATTGCTTGGGAATGATCATGTCGGTGTCGACATTGATCATCGGCAGCGGCGCCGCAACACCGGTGAGAACCGTAAACTTTTCCATCGCCAGAATCCTGTCGCGCAAAAGAGGCGCAAGCGTGTGCATGCGGAGTTCGGTGAATAGCAGACCCGTCCCGCCATTGCCAGAGGAAGCTTGCCGCAAAAGCCGCTCGCGGCGCGCGATTCCGCATCCCGGAACACAGCCGGACGCAACGAAATTGCTCCCGAATTCCCTCCGCCGCCATCGACCCGGCATCCCGTCCTTGCTGCGGGGCGCTCCCTCGCCTACCAAGAGGCGGACGTTTCCCTGGGTTCCGCGATCTCCATGACCTTGCTCCCCGCCGCCCGCCGCCCGCGCACCGCGGCGCTCGCCTTCCTGCTGCTGGCCCCGCCGCTTTACGGCCTGCTCGGGCTGGCGCTCGGCATGGACGCCAATTGGGACCTGCGGAACTACCATTGGTACAACGCCTACGCCCTGCTGACCGGGCGGCTGGGCATGGACATGCTGCCGGCGCAGATGCCCAGCTTCTACAACCCCCTGCTGGACGTGCCCTTCTATCTGCTCGCCAGCCATCTTCCGGCGCGCGCGGCGGGCTTCGTCTGGGGGACGCTGCACGGGCTGAACCTGGCGCTGGCCTTCCTGCTGGCCCACGCCACGCTGCGCGTCGGCAGCGCGGGGCAGCGGGTGACCCTGGCCGCCCTGCTGGCGGTCATGGCCGGTTTCGGGGGCGGGACGCTGGGGCTGCTCGGCACCACCTTTCACGACAACATGGTCAGCCTGGGCGTGCTCGGCGCGCTGGTCGTGGTGGCGGGATCGCTGCCTCGGCTGATCGACGGGCCGGCACCCGGCGCCTTCGCGCGAGCAGCGGCGGCGGGGTTGCTGGCCGGGGCGGCGATGGGGATGAAGAACCCCACGGTGATCTATGCGGTCGGTCTCTGCCTCGCCTTCCTGG
Source organism: Azospirillum sp. UFLA03-27 (assembly GCF_059803775.1). NCBI lineage: Bacteria > Pseudomonadati > Pseudomonadota > Alphaproteobacteria > Rhodospirillales > Azospirillaceae > Azospirillum > Azospirillum sp. UFLA03-27. Next base: position 6,640 of record NZ_JAUQTX010000206.1, read on the forward strand.
CGCTGCCCGCGCGGCCCTGGCGGCGGCTGTGGCTGGCCTTCTTCTTCGGCGTCGGTGTGCTGGGCGGGCTGGCGCTGTGCGGCGGCTTCTGGATGGCCCACTTGTGGGTGGAGTACGGGAACCCCGTCTTCCCCCACATGAACCAGATCTTCAAATCGCCCTTCGCCGCGCTGTCCGGCTACGTCAACGTCGGCTTCTTCCCGGACTCGCGGCTGGAGCGCCTGTTCTTCCCGCTGGTCTTCCCCTTCGCACCGCTGAAGGTCGGCGAGGTCCCCTTCTTCGACCTGCGCGTCCTGGTGCTGTTCCTTTTCGTGCCCGTCGCCGCGGCGCTGGCGCTGCTCGGACGGCTGTTCCGCCGCCCCTCTGCGGGATTGACCGAAACAGCCGCCACCCGCTACCTGCTCACCGCCCTGGCGGTGACCTACGCGCTGTGGGTGGGGATGTTCTGCATCTACCGCTATCTGGTGCCGCTGGAGATGCTGGCCCCGCTGGCCATCGTCATGGCGGCGGGCCTGTTGCCGGTGCCCCGCCGGGCGGCGCTCGCCCTGGCGGCGGCGCTCCTGCTGCTGGTCCAGGCCACCGCCCGGCCCGCCGACTGGGGCCGCCTGCCGTGGAGCGAGCGCTGGGTGGAGGCCGCCGTGCCGCCCATCGAGGACCCGGACGACACGATGGTGCTGATGGCCGGCTACTGGGCGATTTCCCATGTCGTCCCGGCCTTCCCGCCGCGCATCCCCTTCGTGCGCATCCAGTCCAACTTCCTCCAGCCGGACTCGGTCGGCAACGGCTACCTCGCCCTGATGCAGGACAAGGTGGGGGCGCACCGCGGGCGCTTCCTGATGCTCAGCACCATCCCCGACACGCCCGGTGCCGCGAAGGCCGCCGCCCTGCTGGGGCTGCGAGTGGCGCAGGACAACTGCCGCGTCATCCCCAACAACCTGGGCGAGCTGCTGAACCTCTGCGCCGTGCAACGAATGGCGGACCTTGAAAGGTCAGTGGATTAAATCAGGCGATTGTGCTGTTTAACCTTACACCGGCACCGTTTCGAAGCGCATCGCCATGACCGTCTCCACCATTGATCGACCGGCCGACCATCAATCCGACCGGGCCGCAGCGTCCGTCGCTCCAGCCATGGACCCGGACCCGGACACGGCGCCCGCAATGACTCCCGTGGTGGCGGTTCTGATCCCCTGCTACAATGAGGAGGCGGCCATCGCCGCCGTCGTGCAGGATTTCCGCAAGGCGCTGCCCGACGCGACGGTCTACGTCTACGACAACAACTCATCCGACCGCACGGTGGAGGTGGCGAAGGCCGCCGGCGCCGTGGTCCGGCACGAGCCGTTGCAGGGCAAGGGCAACGTCATGCGCCGGATGTTCTCCGACATCGAGGCGGACGTCTATGTGCTGGTGGACGGCGACGACACCTACCACGCGCCGTCCGCCCCGCTGATGGTCAAGCGGCTGTGGGACGACCAGCTCGACATGGTCAACGGCGCCCGCGTCACCGAGATCGTCAAGGCCTACCGGCCCGGCCACCGCTTCGGCAACAAGCTGCTGACTGGCATGGTCGCGCTGATCTTCGGCAACCGCATCCAGGACATGCTGTCGGGCTACCGCGTCTTCTCGCGGCGCTTCATCAAGTCCTTCCCGGCGCTGGCCAGCGGCTTCGAGACGGAGACGGAGCTGACCGTCCACGCGCTGGAGCTGAACATGCCCATCGCCGAGCTCAAGGCGCCCTACAAGGACCGCCCGCCGGGCTCGCACAGCAAGCTGAACACCATCCGCGACGGCGTCCGCATCCTGCGCACCATCGTCAATCTGGTGAAGGAGGAGCGCCCCCTGCCCTTCTTCTTCGCCATCTTCGCGGCGCTTGCCGCGGCGTCGGTGATCCTCGCCTGGCCGGTGGTGGCGACCTATCTGCAGACCGGGCTGGTGCCGCGCCTGCCCACCGCCGTTCTGTCCACCGGGCTGATGCTGTTGGGCTTCCTCAGCCTGACCTGCGGATTGATCCTCGACACGGTCACGCTGGGCCGCCGCGAGGCCAAGCGCATGCGCTACCTGTCCATCCCCGCGCCGGGCGTCCATCCGGTCCGCAAGGCCGCCGGGTCCTGACCATGGGCGATCTCTTCGGACCCCTGTCCGACAGCCGGCTCGGCCGGCTGGCCGTGCAGTTCGGCAAGTTCGGCCTCGTCGGCGTGGTCGGTCTGGTGGTCGACACGGCGGTGGTCTACGCGCTGGTGTTCGGTGCCGGGCTGGAATTCTTCGCCGCCCGCATCCCCGCTTATCTGGCCGCCGCCACCACGACCTTCGCGCTGAACCGCGCCTTTACCTTCCGCGGGGCGGCCGATGCGCCGCTCTACCGGCAATGGGCGACCTTCCTGGCCGCCAACGCCTTCGGCGGGGCGGTGAATTACGGCGTCTCGGTCGGGCTGGAGGCCGCCCTGCCGTTGGCCGAGGCCCACCCGGTGCTGGCCGTCGCCGCCGGTTCGCTGTCCGGCATGGCGCTGAACTTCGCCGCCTCCAAGCATCTGGTCTTCAAGGGCGCCTGACCTTCGGGCTGCCAAGGGCAACCTCCCCTTCCGGATATCTCCCGAAGCCTCATTGTGCGCCGCCGCGGACACCCGAAGTCCATGGAATGGGGCGCATCCAACGGGAATGGCCCCGACACCGACCTGCCTTGGCAAGGAGCCGGGAGGAAGCCATGAACAACAGCGACGTGCTGTGGGCCTGGGTGGCTGGGGTCACCGTGTCCATAGCCTTGCTGGTCGGGCTGTCCCGCGCGGACGGTCCGCCAACCCACGCTGTGGAGGGGCATTTCACGCTGCCCGACATGGCGATGGGCGCCGCGGGCTGGGATTACGGGGCGTGGGAGCGGACCGGCGGAACGCCGCCGCGGCCCGAGTCGGAGGACACCCTCGCCCGGATGCTCGACCTGCTGGAGGGCATCCCCCCGGCATCGGGCGCCACCCTGCCCGACGGGGACACCGCCGACATCGGCGGGGCCGAAACCCAGTGACCCCGTGAACTGTTTGCCACGACCACCCCGTGCAGCCATGGACTCCGCAGGCCCGGTCGCCATATAACGGCGGTCATGACGCGCGAATTCCTGAAGATGCACGGGCTCGGCAACGACTTTGTCGTGATCGACGCCCGCGAAACGCCGTACTCGCCGGCCGAGGCCGAGGTGCGTGCCATCGCCGACCGCAAGACCGGGGTGGGCTGCGACCAGTTCATCGTGATCGAGCCGGCGAAAACGGACGGCACGGCGGGCTTCATGCGCATCCGCAACGCCGACGGCGGCGAGGTGTCGGCCTGCGGCAACGCCTCGCGCTGCGTCGGCTGGCTGCTGATGGAGGAGGCGGGGGCGGAGCGCGTCGCCTTCGAAACCAACGCCGGCATCCTGCAGGCCAGCCGCGCCGACAACGGGCGCATCACCGTGGACATGGGTCAGGCCAATCTGGACTGGACGCAGATCCCGCTGGCGGAACCGGCCGACACGCTGCGCCTCGACGCGGTGTCGCACGGCGGCTTCGCCGGTCCCACCGCGGTCAGCATGGGCAACCCGCACGCCGTCTTCTTCGTGGACGACGCCGAGGCGGTGCCGCTGGCCGAGGTCGGCCCGGTGTTCGAGAACCACCCGGCCTTCCCCGAGCGCACCAACGTCGAATTCGTCCAGGTGCTGTCCCCCACCGCCGTCCGCATGCGGGTGTGGGAGCGCGGGGCCGGCATCACCCAGGCCTGCGGGACCGGCGCCTGCGCCACCGCGGTCGCCGCGATCCGCCGCGGGCTGACCAACCGCAAGGTCGACGTGATCCTGGACGGCGGCACCCTCACCATCGAATGGCGTGAGGACGGCCGCGTCCTGATGACCGGCCCGGTCGCCCTCAGCTACACCGGGCGGCTGTCTCCGGATCTGGTCGCCGTCTGAGCGGTCTCCATTGAAGCGTAGAGCCGCCCGTTAGGCTGAAAGAGCATGAGCGACACTGTGACCAACGAGCCGGAGATCGTCACCTTCGGCTGCCGCCTGAACACCTACGAATCCGAGGTGATGCGCACCCACGCCCGCAACGCGGGGCTGGAGGACGTCGTCATCGTCAACACCTGCGCGGTGACCTCGGAAGCGGAACGGCAGGCCCGCCAGACCATCCGCAAGCTGCGCCGCGAGCGGCCGAACGCCCGCATCGTGGTGACCGGCTGCGCCGCCCAGATCGACCCGCAGCGCTACGGCGCCATGCCGGAGGTCGATCAGGTCCTGGGCAACCAGGAGAAGCTCCAGCCGGAAAGCTGGGGCCTGGCCCCGGCGGAGAAGGTGCTGGTCAACGACATCATGTCGGTCAAGGAAACCGCCGGGCACCTGATCGGCGGCTTCGAGGACCGGGCGCGCGCCTTCGTCCAGGTCCAGCAGGGCTGCGACCACCGCTGCACCTTCTGCATCATCCCCTATGGCCGCGGCCCGTCGCGCTCCGTTCCCATCGGCGCGGTGGTGGAGCAGGTGCAGGCGCTGGTGAAGGCCGGCTACAACGAGGTCGTGCTGTCCGGCGTGGACATCACCAGCTTCGGCCCCGACCTGCCGGGCACGCCGACGCTGGGGCAGATGGTGCGCCGCCTGCTGGCGCTGGTGCCGGAGCTGCCGCGGCTGCGCCTGTCCTCGCTCGACTGCATCGAGATCGACGACGACCTGTGGCGCCTGATCGAGACGGAGCCGCGGCTGATGCCGCACCTCCACCTCTCGCTCCAGGCCGGCGACGACATGATCCTCAAGCGCATGAAGCGCCGCCACAGCCGCGCCGACGCCATCGCCTTCTGCGAGCGCGTGCGCTCCCTGCGCCCCGACATGGTGTTCGGCGCCGACTTCATCGCCGGCTTCCCCACGGAAACCGACGAGATGTTCGAGAACACGCTGCGGCTGGTCGAGGAGTGCGGCCTGACCTGGCTGCACGTCTTCCCCTACAGCCCGCGCCCCGGCACCCCGGCCGCCCGCATGCCGCAGGTCGACGGCGGCCTCCGCAAGGAGCGCGCGGCCCGTCTGCGCGCGCTCGGCGCCGAGGCGGAGGCCCGCACGCTGGCCTCGCTGGTCGGGCGCGAGGTGTCGGTGCTGGTCGAGAAGGACGATCTCGGCCGCACCCAGCATTTCGCCGAAATCCGCCTGGGCACGCCCCGGCCCCCCGGCTCCGTCCTGCGCGCCACGGTCACCGGCGTGGCCGGCGGCGCGCTGACCGGCACCCCCCTTTGAGAACAGTGGACACGCCATGATCCTGCGTTGGTTCGGCCGCAAGAAGCCCGAAGAGCAAGCCCGCAAGGACGAGACGACCGCCCCGCTCCCGGAGCCGGTTGTCCAGGAGCCGATTGTCCAGGAGCCGCCTGTTCCGGAACCGCTCGCCGAGGAGCCGCCCCCGGTACCCGAGGTCTGTCTCTTATACACATCTCCGAGCCCACGAGACTATAAC
>NZ_JAUQTX010000207.1:0-12095 GCF_059803775.1 Azospirillum sp. UFLA03-27
CATAACCTGAAGGTCGCAGGTTCAAATCCTGCCCCCGCAACCAAATCACCTGTTCGCCAAGGCCGGTTCCCACTCGGAACCGGCCTTTCGCGTTTCCAGGCCCTGGGTCCGGGCAAGGCGCTTCGGGTCATGAGGCCGCATCGCCAGCCTCGTCGACAATTTCGGATGTTGGATCCGGTTTTGGGGGTGAATTGTGCCGTTTTAGCACCAAGGCTGCTGCATATTTCCGCCCTTTCAGTCGAAATCGAGGGCTCTGGCACCGAGGAACGCTATTTTTCCGCCGTTGTGGTCCGCTTACAGGCATTAATGTGGGCTCAAGGCTGGCTTGTTAAGGTATCGACCGCCCGGACTGGCCGTGCAGACCTTTCTTATCGTCCGGATGGCTGGCCCAGGGCAGCCTCGCTTTTGCCTTGGGCTCTCCAGAACACCGCTTCCGCTTCGCCATCATCGGGGCCGTCGGTCCTCGCTGGACAACCAAGTTCATCCGGTCGTTCCGGATATGTGGACCATCTCAACCGAGGCAACGGTCGCATTCATGGCGGTTTGACGTGGGTTCGGGAGGCTCTTTTCCCGCACCGGATTGACTGGGAGCAGCTGCACGGTGAACGCGGTTCCGGCACCGTCGCGGCTGTCAACCTCTATGCGCCCGGCGTGAGCCTCTATGATGCGTTTGACAAGATAGAGACCGAGTCCTGCTCCGGCGCGCCGCCCGACGTTGGGTGATCGGTAAAACTTTTCGAAGATGTGGCCCAGATCGGCCGGCAGGATCGCTGCACCCGGATTGTGGACGCGCAGTTGCACCGTGCCGCGCTCCACCGACAGGGTCACGGTGACCTCATAGGGATGGGAATACTTGACCGCGTTGTCGATCAGGTTCGACAGAGCCACCGACAGGAGTGATGGATCAGCCATGACCGTCGCCGGCTCGCTCGGCAGATGGACGGCAAAGGTGGCATGACGGTGCAGCAAAGCCAAATCGGCGCACAGCGACCGTGTCAGGTCCGCCGTGTCCAACGGCTGCAGGGCCGGCGTGAGGCTCGCCGCTTCCAGCCAATCCTCGGCGAGGCAGTCCTCGACCAGCTTGCGCATGCGCTGCGCTGCGCGTCGGATGCGCGCCAGCTTGTCGAGGCTTCGTCCCGCCAACTCGCCGCCCGCTCCGGTCAGATCATCCACCGCGACGTGGATGACGGCCAGCGGGTTGCGGAACTCGTGCGACACCATGGCCAGGAAGTTTCGCTGCTCCGCCATGGCGTTGCGTTGGATCTCCAAGGCCGTCTCGGCCTTTTGGCGCGCGGCGTCCAGACTCTGTTCCAGGTCCTTGTGAACGGAGATGTCGTTGAGGTTGACGATCAGCGCTTCGCGCCGTGCGAATCCCACCGCGGCGGCGGACACGCGCAGCCACAGCCGCCGTCCGTCGGGCAGGCGGGCCAACGTTTCAGCCTCCCATGGCTCGCCCGGCGGACGGCTCCGGGCCTGAAGCATGGTTTCGGGCTCTCCCACCGCGCCCAGGTCGATCAGATCGGGCAGCCGGGCGCCGATGGCGGTCCCTTGGATGGGGCCGAGCAGGTCCGCGGCCCGCTGGTTCAGGAAGGCGACCGTCAGGCTGTCCGGAAACACCACGAGGATCGGCAGCGGCGAGGAACTGACCAGATCGCTCAATTGCCGCTCGCTCTCCGTCAGCAGCCGGGCAACGCGTTCGCGTTCCCGCACCTCGCCAGCCAAGGCTTCGGCGCGCCGGGCCTCCTGCGAGGCCAGCCGCTCGGCAACCATCAGCACCATTCCGGCGCAGCCGATGAAGACGAAGGGGATGTTCCAGACGAACAGAACCAGCGCCATGGTGCCACCGCCACCCCCATTGTTCGGCACCATGTTGATCGAACTGCCCAGAGCCATGGCGATGCGAAACGTCAGCATCACCGCGTTGACGGCGAACAGGCCGATCACCAACCGCCGGCCGATCACGCTGCCGTCGGACCGTCCGACCAGAGCGGCGATGGTGGCGACCGAAAAGGCGAGCAGCCCGGTGCTGACCAGAGCGACGCGCGCGTTGCCGTCGTCGAGCAGCCAGAGCAGCGGCGTCCCCACCAGAAGAGCCGCGACATACGGAACGGCCGGAAGGGGCGGCAGGCCGACGAACTGCCGCATTCCCATGTAGGTGAAGCCCTGGCCCAGCAGGAGAATGCCGTTGGCGACGGCGATGCTCAGCCACTCCGGCACCGGGGCGGGAAGCATCCGCAGCAGGAAAAAGACCCCCACCAGGATGTTGCCCCACGCCCAGCCCCGCGGACCGGGCACCGAGGTGTTGAGCTTGTAGAGAAGCGTGGCCACCAGAGCCGAGAGGAAAATCATCACTCCGGTCATGGCGAAAAGTGTGTTGCCGTCCAGATGCATGGGCCCGCCCTCTATACCGCCTGCTGTGCCGGCCGCCATGCCGTATCGAAATTGTGCCACATCGGGATTGCGTCGTGTCGGTACGTTCCATGTCACCGGGTGCGGCACCCTCGGGCGGTTGTTGACCCGAGTCTCGCTTTAATTCCTATTGCCCCTTTCGCGAGCAATGCCGTAGAGACAGTATCGTCTTTCCTCCGCACTTTCTTCCACAAGGTGCTCGTCGCGTAAAGGACGGTTATGACGCCCGATGACGTTTCGGTTTTCCTCGTGGAAGACGACGAAGATTTCCGAGATGCCCTTGCTGATTGTCTCGATGGGGCCGGCTTTCATGTCCGTGCTTTTGCGGATGCGCTCAGTTTCTACAAAGGTTCTTTATCAGTGCGACCGGAAGTTGCGGTGATCGACGTCAACCTTCCGGATGAAAGCGGGTTGGAGGTGCTTGGACACGTCACCGCCCTGGGGATCGGGGCCATCCTGCTGACCGCTCGCGGCACCACCAGCGACCGGGTGGCGGGGTACGAGGCTGGGGCTGACATCTATTTCGTCAAGCCCGTGGACACGCACGAGCTGATCGCGGCGATCCGCGGTCTTGCCGTCAAGGGCCGTCGCCGCATGGAAGCCGCCGGGAAGAGCGTGGAAGCCCCGGCCTCCGAGGGTGCCGCACCGGTCTGGCTGCTGAAGCAGCGCTCGCACCTGCTGGTCGGTCCGGACCTGCAGGTCGTGCGTCTCGCCGATCAGCAAACCAGACTCCTGGCCGCGCTCGCCCTGCACGCGCCCAACGCCGCGCCGCGGGACGACCTGCTGGCCGCGCTCGGGCACAATCCGGAATTCAGCGACCGCCAGATCCTGGACTCCGCGATCCGCCGCCTGCGCCGCACCGTCGAGGTTTCCGCCGGCATTCCTCTCGCCGTGACCACCATCCCGCGGGTGGGTTACGCGTTGCGCGACGGCATCGTCCTCGACCCGAATTGAGCGCTCCCCTCCCTCCAGCGGTGGACCAGATCATGCCGGCGAACCATACGGCCGATTTGAAGACCGGTATCCCCGCCCCACCCACGAACAAACGATGGGCGGACAAACGATGGGCGCTGTCCCTGGTCCGCCGTCACCGATGCGCCATCGTCCAAGCGCCCGGCCACGCCGCCGGTTACATGAATCTGGGTGAGGGGCTGCGCACGCTCGGCCAGGATGGCGCGGCGGCGGCGGTCAACGCCCGGGCTCTGACGCTGCGCCCGGATTATCCCCAGGCACTCTGCGCGCGGTCGGTCCTGTTCGCTGGGCAGGGTTGTCCGCGGGCGGCGCTGCGTCTGGCCTTGCGGGCGCTGGCGGTGGACCCGGCCTTTCCCACCGGCTGGGACTGGCTCGCCAGGCTGGCCGGCGCCGAATCGCTCGACGAGGTCCGGCTGAGGGCGATGCTCCGCTCCGTCCGGCTGACCCCGGCCCGCCCGGAGGCGCTGGTCGCCTTCGGCACGGCCCTGACGGACGGGGACCGGGTGCGGGGCGATGCCCGGGCGCGGGAAGAGGGAGTCGGCATTCTGCAGCGGAGCCTGGCGCTCGATCCGGCGTCCCCGGAGGCGATCGGGGCGCTGGCCGGCACCGCCTTCCGCCTCAGCCGTTTTTCAGAGGTGCTGCGTCTGATCCGTCGGCTGCACCGGATCGATCCGCAGAACGCCGACGCCTACGCCATGCGCAGCGTGGTCGCCACCATGCTGGGCGACTTCGACGCGGCGGTCGCCCATGGCCGTTGCGCCGTGCTTCTGGCGCCGGGGGAGGCCACACCCTGGATCAATCTGGCGCTTGGCCTGCACGCGCTGCAGCATCCGGAAATTGCCGCCCATTACAATCGGCGTGCCGCTCGGCTGGACCCGGGTGGAGCGGTGGGCCGCTTCAATCTGTCGCTGAACCTGCTGGCGATGGGCGATCTGGCGCGCGGCTGGCGGCTCTACGAGGCGCGCTGGCGCATGGGCGGCGCCAGGACGCCGGATCACGCTCCACTCTGGGACGGCACCGACCCGGCGGGCCGACGTATCCTGCTGACCGCGGAGCAGGGACAGGGGGACACGCTGCACTTCATCCGCTACGCCCCGCTGCTGGCCGCGCGCGGCGCGCGGGTGGAGGCGCAGGTGCAGCCGTCGCTGGTCCGGCTGGTCTCCCTGATGCCCGGCGTGTCCGCGGTCCACCGGTCGGACGAACCGCCGCCGCCCTGCGATGCCGTGGTCGCGCTGCTGAGCCTGCCGCGCCTGTTCGGGACGACGCTGGACACCATCCCGGCCGCCGTTCCCTATCTGCGCACGGCGCCGGCCGACGAGGCGCGCTGGCGGGAGCGCCTGACGGGAGAACACCGGGTCGGAGAGCGCCGACTGAAGGTCGGGCTGGTCTGGGCCGGGGACTCGCATGCCGCGCACCTCGGCGCCAACGCGGTGGACGGGCGGCGCAGCTTGCCGCTGGCGGCGCTCGCTCCGCTGGCCTCCGTGCCGGGAATCGCCTGGATCAGCCTCCAGAAGGGCGCTCCGGCGGCCCAGGCCGGGATGCCGCCGCCCGGCATGGACCTGACCGACTGGATGGACGACGTCACGGACTTCGCCGACACCGCCGCCCTGATCACGCAGCTCGATCTTGTCATCTCGGTCGACACGTCGGTGTGCCATCTCGCTGGCGGTCTGGGCAAGCCGGTCTGGGTGCTGTCGCGCTTCGACGCCTGCTGGCGCTGGCTGATCGGCCGAGACGACACGCCCTGGTACCCGACCATGCGCCTGTTCCGGCAGGAACGCCCCGGCGATTGGGATCCGGTCATCGCCCGGCTCGCCGCCCGCCTCCGCATCGTGGCGGACCACCGGATTCCCGCCGCGCCCACCCTATTAAGGGCATGAGCCTGCGGGGCCGCCGTCACGGCCCCTTCCGTCGAGCCGGTCAGAAATCGGTCAGATCCACGTCACCTTTTGTCCATGTGATTGGTGCGGCTTCTTCACTATCGTCCAAAACCGCCACTTTTGGTGTGCGCCATGCAGCTGAAAGTCGCGGGTTTGGCATAATTCTCTACGAAGATCAGAGAATAAGTGAAATGAAGCCGTATTTTTTAAAGAACCTGTCTCGTAATCCGTTCAGTTTTACTTTGAAGACTGCGATCTTGTTGCGCCGGAGCCCGGCGGCATAAGCGGAACGGACCCGTTCCCAGCACCCCAGAACTCCAGACTTTGAACACTGACCGTGGCCTCCGCCGCTCGGAGAGCCCTCGCACATCCTGACCGTCCTAACCGAGGGGAAACACGACCATGGCCGATCCGAACTTCACGCTGCTTGGCACCGCTCTGTTCGGCATCGGAAAAGTCGGCCCCTCCGGCGTGGCGGGACAGGCCACCCCGGTGTTCGTCGACATCGACGGCGACGGCGATCTCGACGCCCTGATCGGCGATGTGAATGGCGGCATCACGCTATACCGGAACGTCGGGACGAGCGACTGGCCGTCCTTCACCCACGCCGGCACGAACCCCTTCGGCCTGAGCAACGTCGGCGGCTGGTCGTCGCCGGCCTTCGCCGACCTCGATGGCGACGGCGACCTCGATCTGCTGATCGGCAGCGATTCCGCGAACAGCACCAACGGTTCCCCGCTCACCGGGCGCGGCTACCTGTTCTATTTCCGCAACGTCGGCACGGCGACCGCCCCCAGCTACGTGCTGGCCGGCACGAACCCCTTCGGCCTCAGCAGCACCGGCTTCTACGCGAAGCCGGCCTTCGCCGACATCGACGGCGACGGCGATCTCGACGCCATCATCGGCAGCGGCAGCGGCGACCTGTACGTCTACCGCAACGTCGGCACCCGGACGGCGCCCAGCTTTTCGCTGGTCGGCGTCAACGCCTTCGGCCTCGGAAAGGTCGGCAGCGAGAGCATCAACATGTCCTCGCCGACCTTCGCCGACATCGACGGCGACGGCGATCTCGACGCCATCATCGGCACCAACGCCGGCGACACGGTCGTTTACCGCAACATCGGCAGCCGGACGAACCCGAACTTCACGCTGCTCGGCACCAACCCCTTCGGCCTCGCCGACAGCGGCAGCTACGCCCGGCCGGTCTTCGTCGACCTCGACGGCGACGGCGACCTCGACTCGATCGTCGGCGAGCAGGGGGGGAGGATCGTCGCCTACTGGAACGGCCCGGCCCCCGTCGCTCCGCCGACCGGGCTGACGCTGGGCTGGGATACGGACAGCGGCGTGCGGGGCGACCGCATCACCAACAACACCCGACCGGCCATCACCGGCACGGCGGTCGCCGGTTCGACCGTGGTGCTGTATGACGGGTCCACCGCCATCGGGACCGCGACGGCGGGCAGTGGTGGGCAGTGGACGATCACCCCGACGGGCACGTTGGGCGCCGGCGCCCACACGCTGACCGCCAAGACCAGCCAGAACGGCGGCACCTCCTCCGCCTCCGGCGCGCTGGTCGTGACCATCGACCTGTCCGCTCCGACGCTGGTGTCGGCGGCGGTGAACGGGACCGCGCTGACGCTGACCTACTCGGAGGCGATGTTCAGCGTCGCCTTGGACAAGTCCGCCTTCACGGTGAAGGTGAACGGCGTCGCGGTCGAGATCAGCAGCCTTTACGTCAGCGGCTCGACGGTCAACGTGATCCTCGCCAAGGAGGTCGTCCGCTACAAGACGGTGACGGTGGACTACACGCCGCCCTCGTCGAACCCGGTCCAAGACGCCGCCGGCAACAGCGCCGGCGCGCTGACCGGGCGGGCGGTGGTCAACAACACGCCGGGCGATCCGAACTTTCTGCCGCCCTCCACCAACCCGCTGGGGCTGGGCGACAGCGGCAGCAACGCCCGGCCGGCGGTCGCCGATCTGGACGGCGACGGCGACCTCGACGTGCTGGTGGGCAACGCCGCCGGCGATACGCTCTATTACCGCAACATCGGCACCCGGACGAACCCGACCTTCACGCTGGCCGGCACCAACCCCTTCGGCCTGGGCCGCGTCGGCACGAACGCCTCGACCAACTTCGCGGACATCGACGGCGACGGCGATCTCGACGCGCTGATCGGCAATCAGAACGGCGGCATCGTCGTCTACCGCAACGTCGGCACCCGGACGGCGCCCAGCTTCACGCTGGTCGGCACCAATCCCTTCGGCCTCGGCGGGGTCGGCACCGCCGCGGCGCCCACCTTCGCGGACATCGACGGCGACGGCGACCTCGACGTCCTGATCGGCAACGGCGCCGGCAACCTGGTTCTCTATTGGAACGCCGGCACCTCGGCGGCGCCCACCTTCACGCTGGGAGGCACCAATCCCTTGGGGCTGGGCAGCGTGACCGGCGGCGCCATGCCGTCCTTCGTGGATGTCGACGGCGACCTGGATCTGCTGATCGGCACCCCGGACGGCAACACGATCGTCTACCGCAACGTCGGCTACAGCGACAACCCCAGCTTCACGCTGGTCGGCACCAACCCCTTCGGGCTCGAGGACGTCGGGAACCGGGCGACGCCGGTGTTCGCCGACATCGATGGCGACGGTGACCTCGACGCGCTGACCGGCAACGCGGACGGCGACCTGATCGTGTCGCGGCAGGTGCCGCCGCCCGACGCGCCGGAAGGGCTGACCCTCGACCCCGCGTCGGATTTCGGCGTGGCCGGCGACCGGCTCACCGGCGACGCGACCCCGACGATCACCGGCACGGCGCTGGCCGGGCTGACGGTGGTGCTGTACGACGGGGCGACGGCGCTGGGGACCACCACCGCCGGCAGCGACGGGCTGTGGACCATCACGCCGGCCACCCCGCTGGCCGACGGCGCGCGGACCCTGACCGCGAAGACCCGGAACAGCGACGGCACCTCGGCACCGTCCAAGACCTTGGTCGTCACCATCGACACAACGCTGCCGGTCCTGTCCTCGGCGACGGTGAACGGCGCCGTCCTGACGCTGAGCTACTCCGAGGCGCTGGACCTGATGTCCAAGCCTGCGGCCTCAGCCTTCACGGTGAAGGCGGGCGGCGCGACGGTGGGCGTGACCAACGTCGCCATCACCGGTTCGGTCGTCACCCTGACCCTGGAATACGCGGTCCTGCGCACCGACACGGTGACGGTGGACTACACCCCACCGCAGACGGCGCCGGCGCGGGACGTCGCGGGCAACGGCACCGCCACGCTGACCAGCCAGCCGGTGAGCAACCAGACCGACCCCTATTTCAACCTTCTGGGCACCAACCCGTTCGGTCTCGCCAACGCCGGGGCGGGTGCCACGCCGACCTTTGCCGACATCGACGGCGACGGCGACCTGGACATGCTGGTCGGCATCCAGAGCGGCGACTCGATCCTCTATCGCAACGTCGGGACGGCGACGACGCCCAGCTTCACGCTGGAAGGCACCAACCCCTTCGGCCTCGGGAACGTCGGCTCCTATTCCTACGCCGTGCCCACCGTCGCCGACATCGACGGCGACGGCGACCTCGACGTCTTCATCGGCAACGCCTACGGCAACACGATCTTTTATCGCAACGTCGGAACGACGGCAGCGCCCAGCTTCACGCTGGTCGGCACCAACCCGTTCGGCATCGGCCAGAACAATTATGCAGCTCCGACGTTTGTGGACATCGACGGCGACGGCGACCTCGATCTCTTCGTCGGCGGCATGTACGGAAACGTCAACTTCTACCGCAACGTCGGGACAACTGCAGCGCCCAGCTTCACGCTGGCCGGCAACAATCCGCTGGGCCTTGCAAACATCGGCGGCGAAGTCCGGCCGGTCTTCGCGGACATCGACGGTGACGGCGACCTCGATGCCATCATCGGAAACAACAACGGGGACGATGTGGTCTTCCGCAACGTCGGAACGACGGCGGCGCCCAGCTTCACGCTGGTCGGCACCAACCCGTTCGGCCTCAAATCCCACAACTATCAGGTTCGGCCAACCCTCCTGGACATCGACGGTGATGGCGACCTCGACCTCGTGATCGGGAATGGCGGCAACATGGTCGTCTACCTGCAGGCGCCCCCGCCGCCCGGCGCGCCAAGCAGCCTTGGCCTTGCCGCCGCGTCCGACAGCGGCGTGGCCGGCGACCGGATCACCAACAGCACGACTCCCGTCATCACCGGCTCCGCCGCGTCCGGAGCCACGGTGGTGCTGTACCGGGGCGCCACGGCGATCGGCACCGCCACCGCGGTCAACGGGCAGTGGACCATCACACCGACCGGCACCCTCGCACAGGGTAGCCACACCCTGACCGCGACGGCCACCCGCGAGGGAAGCACCTCCCAGGCATCCACCGCTTTCACCCTGACCATCGACACGACGGCGCCGAACGCTCCGGCGGTGACCTCGGCGGCGCTGACCAACAGCACGACGCCGACCCTCACCGGCACGGCGGAGGCGAACAGCACGGTCACCGTCACGGTGGGTGGGGCGACCTACACAACCACGGCCGCGTCGGGGACCGGCGCCTGGAGCGTCAACCTGTCCTCGGCCACCCCGGCCTCGGGCACGCTGAGCCTGAACGCCAACGGCACCAACCCCGTGTCCGTCACGGCGACCGACGCCGCGGGCAACGTCTCGTCGGCGGGGACGCAGACGCTGACCATCGACACCACCGCCCCGAACGCCCCGGCGGTGACCAGCGCCGCCCTGACCAAGGCCGTGAAGCCGACCATCAGCGGCACGGCGGAGGCGAACAGCACGATCACCGTCACGGTCGGCGGCGCCACCTACACCACCACGGCGGCTGCGGGAACCGGCGCCTGGAGCGTCAACCTCGCCACGGCCACCCCGGCCTCGGGCACGCTGGGCCTCAACGCCAACGGGACCAATGCCGTTTCCGTCACGACGCGCGACGCCGCAGGCAACGTGTCATCGGCGGGGACGCAGACGCTGACCATCGACACCACCGCGCCGAACGCGCCCTCGGTGACCTCGGCGGCCCTGACCAAAAGCACCACTCCGGTGATCGCCGGCACGGCGGAGGCGAACAGCACGGTCACCGTCACGGTGGGCGGCGCCACCTACACCACGGCCGCGTCGGGATCCGGCGCCTGGAGCGTGGACCTGTCCTCGGCCACTCCGGCCTCGGGCACGCTGGGCCTCAACGCCAACGGCGCCAACCCCGTCTCGGTCACGGCGCGCGATGCCGCCGGCAACGTGTCGTCGGCGGGGACGCAGACGCTGACTGTCGACACCACCGCGCCCACCGCGCCCTCGGTGACCTCGGCGACGCTGACCAACAGCACGACGCCGACCCTGACCGGCACGGCGGAAGCCGGCAGCATCGTCACCGTCACCGTCGGTGGGGCGAAATACACCGCCATGGCGACCGGCGGAAACTGGTCCATCGACCTTGCCACCGCGACGCCGGTAACCGGTTCGTTGAACCTCAACGCCAATGGCACGAACGCCGTCTCGGCCACCGCCACCGACGCGGCGGGCAACACGTCGTCCGCCGGCACCCAATCGTTGACCATCGACACCACGCTGCCTAGCGCTCCGGCGGTGACCAGCGCCGCGCTGAGCAACAGCACGACTCCCACCCTCGCCGGCACGGCGGAGGACGGCAGCACGGTGACGGTCACGGTGGGCGGCGCCACCTACACCACCACCGCGACCGGCGGGAACTGGTCCATCGACCTCGCCACGGCGACGCCGACCACCGGCTCGCTCAGCCTCAACGCCAACGGCGCCAACCCGATCTCTGCGACGGCGACCGATGCCTCGGGCAATGTCTCGGCGCCGGGCACGCAGTCGCTGACCATCGACACGACAGCGCCGGACGCTCCGACCGTCACCACGGTGCTGAGCAACAGCACGACGCCGACCCTCACCGGCTTGGCCGAGGCCGGCAGCACCGTCACCGTCACGGTGGGCGGCGCTACCTACACCACGACGGCGACGGGTGGGCGTTGGTCCATCGACCTCGCCACGGCGACGCCAACCATCGGCTCGCTCAGCCTCAACCCGAACGGTGCCAACCCCGTCTCGGCCACCGCCACCGATGCTGCGGGCAACACCTCGATCCCTGGCACGCAGTCGCTGACCATCGACACCACGGCGCCCAATGCTCCGGCGGTGACCAGTGCGGCGCTGAGCAACAGCACGACCCCGACTGTTGCGGGCGCGGCGGAGGCCGGCAGCACCGTCACCGTCATGGTGGGTGGGGCGACCTACACCACCACCGCGACGGGTGGAAACTGGTCCATCAACCTCGCCACCGCGACGCCGACCGCTGGCTCGTTGAACCTCAACGCCAACGGCGCCAATCCCGTCTCGGCCACCGCCACCGATGCCGCGGGCAACGTCTCGGCGCCGGGCACCCAATCGCTGACCATCGACACCACGCTGCCCGATGCGCCGACCGTCGCCACGGCGCTGAGCAACAGCACCACCCCGACCCTCACCGGCACGGCCGAAGCCGGGGCGACGGTGACGGTCACGGTGGGCGGCGCCACCTACACCACCACCGCGACCGGCGGGAACTGGTCCATCGACCTCGCCACGGCGACGCCGACCGCCGGTTCGCTGAGCCTGAACGCCAACGGCGCCAACCCGGTCTCGGCCACGGCGACCGATGCCTCGGGCAATGTCTCGGCGCCGGGCACCCAATCGCTGACCATCGACACCACGCTGCCCGATGCGCCGACCGTCACCACGGCGCTGAGCAACAGCACGACGCCGACCCTCACCGGTTCGGCCGAGGCCGGCAGCACCGTCACCGTCACGGTGGGC
>NZ_JAUQTX010000208.1:0-11964 GCF_059803775.1 Azospirillum sp. UFLA03-27
CCCCCCCCCCCCCCCCCCCCCCCCCCCCCCCCCCCCCCCCCCCCCCCCCTATTCAAGCAGAAGACGGCATACGCGATAGCTGTTATAGTCTCGTGGGCTCGGAGATGTGTATAAGAGACAGCTACAGCGCCGCCGCCCTGGTGTCGGCCTTCGCCGGGCTGGTGGTCCGCCGCTGGGGCGCCGGGACGGTGGGAGTCCTGGCGCTGGCGCTGGGTCTGGTCGGTTGCCTGGGACTCGCCACCGGGTCCCTGTGGGTCGCGGCGCTGGCGTCGGTGCTGCTCGGCATCGGCTACGGGCTGGTGAACCCCTCCTCCTCCCACCTGTTGAACCGCTTCACCCCGCCGGCGCGGCGCAACCTTGTCTTCTCGCTGAAGCAGACCGGCGTGCCGCTGGCCGGCGTGCTGGCCGGGCTGACCCTGCCGGGAATCGGCGAGATCGCCGGCTGGCGCGGGGCGGCGCTGGCGGTGGCCACCATGTTCGCCCTGCTGCTGGTCCTCTTCGCGCCGGGCCGCCGGGTGTGGGACGACGACCGCAGCCCCGGCCTGCCGATCCGCGGCAATTTGATGGAGGGGCCGCGGCTGGTCTGGCGGGTGCCGGCGCTGCGCGGCTTCGCGCTGATGGGCTTCTTCTTCTCGGCGATCCAGCTGTCGCTGATGGCTTTCACGGTGAACATGCTGGTGCACGACCTGCACTGGTCCATCGTGTCCGCCGGGCTGGCCGTGTCGGTGATGCAGGCGGCGGGAGCAGCGGCGCGCATCGGCTGGGGGCTGCTAGCCGACCGGCTGCGCTCCGGCGTGGCGGTGCTGGGCGGGATCGGCGTGCTTTCCGCCAGCGCCGCATTGGCCACCGCCGGCCTGGGACCGAACTGGCCGGTGCCCGCGGTGATCGGCGTGCTGACGGTGTTCGGCATCGCCGCCATCGGCTGGAACGGCGTGTTCCTGGCGGAGGTGGCGCGGGTCGCGCCGAAGGGAACGGCCAGCACGGCGACGGGCGGTGCCCTAATGTTCACCTTCTCCGGTGTGGTCGTCGGGCCGGCCCTGTTCGCCACCCTGTTCAACACGGTCGGCAGCTACGGTGAGACCTTCGCCCTGATGATGGCCTTCCCGCTGGCCGGGGCGGCAGCCGTCCTGTTCTGGTCCCGCCGCAAAAGCTGACGGTGGCGCTCACCGGCCCATCGCACAGAGTTGTCCGTACAATAATGTTGGCACTCCCCACTGTTTTCCCTTATGATCGTTCGGACAAGCGGGCCAGAAGCGTCCGAACGCAGTCATGGGAGGGAAGCCAATGTTCAATCCGTCACTCTTCAGGCCATTCTGGGCGAAGACGCTGCTGGTCGGAATGACCGTGGCCGGGCTGGCCGCCGGGACGCCGGGCCAAGCCCGCGCGCAGGCGGCGCCGGTCGAGATGGTGATGACGGACGAGATCGCGACGTCCCACTGGACCGCCAAGATGATGGACGAGTATGCGGCCCTCATCGAGGAGCGCTCGAAGGGCCGCATCAAGCCGAAGGTCTTCCATTCCGGCACGCTCTACAAGGACAAGGACGCCGTCGCCGCCCTCGGGTCGGGCGCCGTGCACATGGTCTGGCCGGTCAGCGTGCAACTTGAGAGCATCGCCCCGCAGTATGGCGTGGTGAACCTGCCCTTCGCCGTCACCGACGCCGCGATGTCCAAGCCGGAAACCGCGCAGGAGGTCTCCAAGCTGCTGTCCGGGCTGGTGTCCGACAAGGGCATCCGCGTCATGGGGCTGATGCGCACCGCCGACCTGATCTTCCTGTTCAAGGACAAGGAAGTCGACTCCGTCGGCGACCTGAAGGGCAGCAAGATCCGCCTGACCGGCGGCCGCGTCCTGCAGCTTCTGATGCGCGACTTCGGGGCCAGCCCGGTGTCGATGCCCGCCTCTGAAATGGCGGCGGCGCTGATGCAGGGGGCCATCGACGGCATCTACACCTCCGCCGGCGGCTGGGAGATGGTCGGCACCAACGCCGCCAAGG
Organism: Azospirillum sp. UFLA03-27; assembly: GCF_059803775.1. Lineage (NCBI taxonomy): Bacteria > Pseudomonadati > Pseudomonadota > Alphaproteobacteria > Rhodospirillales > Azospirillaceae > Azospirillum > Azospirillum sp. UFLA03-27. The sequence goes on from NZ_JAUQTX010000208.1 coordinate 1,994, forward strand.
TCGCCTCCCTGGTGCCGGGCATGAGCCTGCTCACCTACTCGGTCCTGGTCGACGACAAGTGGATGAAGGGCCTGCCCGACGACCTGCGCCAAGTGGTGGAGACGACCACCAACGAGATCATCGCCAAGCAATGGCAGCGCGCCATCGACGCCGACAAGAAGACCATGGACCAGATGATCGCCCAGGGCGGTCGTCTGGCCGTGGCTCCCGAGGCGGAGCAGGCGAAGTTCCGCGAGATCGCGAACAAGGTCAACCAGGACTATGTCCGGCGCTACCCTGAGGTCTGGAAGCAGTATCAGGCCATCGTCGGCAACAAGAGCTGAGGCGATCCCCCTCGCTTCACCTCGCGGTGCGGGCGGCGTTCCGGAAGGGGCGCCATCCGCACCGTTTTTTTTGTGTGCTCAGACCGACCGCATGAGGCCGCCGTCCACCCGGATGTTCTGTCCGGTGATGTAGCCGGCCCCGTCGGAGGCGAGGAAGGCGACGGTCGCCGCGATCTCCTCGCTCTTGCCGTAGCGGGCCATCGGCACGCCCTGGCGCCGCTCCTCGGTCGCCGGAAGGCTGTCGATCCAGCCGGGCAGCACGTTGTTCATCCGCACATTGTCGGCGGCGTACTGGTCGGCGAACAGCTTGGTGAAGGAGGCCAGCCCGGCCCGCGCGACGGCGGAGGTCGGGAACATCGGGCTCGGCTCGAAGGCCCAGGCGGTCGAGATGTTGATGATCGTCCCGCCCTTCTGCCCGACCATGACCGGTGTCACCAGCCGGACCGCCCGGACGACGTTCAGGAAATAGACCTCGATCCCCTTGTGCCAGTCCTCGTCGGTCAACTCCAGCAGCGCCTTGCGCGGGCCGTGGCCGGCGCTGTTCACCAGCGCGTCGATGCGCCCCCAACGCTCCATCGTCCGGCTCACCAGACGCTCCAGATCCTCGGCGGACTGGTTCGAGCCGGTCACGCCGATCCCGCCCAGTTCCTTCGCCAGAGCCTCTCCCTTGCCGGAGGAGGACAGCACCGCGACCTTGAATCCGTCCGCCGCGAGGCGCCGCGCCGCCGCGGCCCCCATGCCGCTGCCGCCCGCGGTGATGATGGCAACCTTATCGCCCATGATTCGTCATCCCTCTCCTGCCGGAACGGTTCGTCCGTTCCTTCTCTCCTCCTGTATCGCACCGGACGCAGGACGGGGCCAAGGGAAGCGTGCGCGTACCTTCGGGCGCCGATCAAGGACAGCGCCGGATTCAAGGCCGGTCAGAGGGCGAGCAGGAAAGCCAGCGAGGCGATCGGAGCCGCCGTGACGAAGCCGACGGCGACGAAACGCTCGACCGGGCTCCAGGACGCCCAATCCCGCTGAAGCGAGGACAAGAACGACTTCATGATCCCTCACGGACCGACTGATGTTGCAATGCATATAAGATACGGTTTTGGGGGCCGTTCGTGCCAGGGGCGTGGCTTCCGTATCGCGAAATATCGGGGAGTGATGCAAGTCCGCCACAGGCTGGAAAGCGGCACTCCGAAAGGGCTCTGCCGGGCCGGGGCCGTCAAAGGTTGCCCATCGGCCACAGGGACCGATGGGCGGACGGGTCAGGGCGACGCGCCGCCGCTCCCGCCGAACAGGGCGAGGATGCGCGCCGCCGCCAGCTCCGGCAGGATCGAGGCGATGCAGTGCGCTTCGGCCGCCGTGCAGCTTTCCGGCGGACAGGGCGGAAGCGCCGCCGCAGGCCGCAGCACCAGCGCCCGCGCGCACCAGGGGCGGAAGCGATCCGGCGCGTGGAAATGGTTGGGGTCCCCGCCCTCCGGATGGCAGGAGAAGACGGCGACCGGCACCCCCACGGCGGCCCCGAGATGGGCCGGGCCGGAATCCATGGCGATCAGCCCCGCCATCCGCTCGATCACCGCCGCCGCCAAGCGCAGCCCGGTCCGCCCGGTCAGGTCGATAACCCGCCCCGGCAGGGCTGCGGCGATCCGCTCCGCCGCCACCCGCTCCAGCTCCGTGCCGAGAACCGCCACCCGAGTGCCGAGCGCAATCGCCACCACGGCGACCACCGCGGCCAGCCGCTCCGGCGGGTATTCGCGGCGCGAGGCGGCGGCCCCCGGCGCCACGGCGATGATCCGTTCCCCCGCCGCACCGGCCAGCCGACGGGCGGCCTCCGCCCGGTCCTCCGCGGTCAGGTGCAGTTCCACCCCGTCGCCGTCCGGTTCACCGCCGGCGAAGCGCAGCAGGGCGAGGTTCTGCTCCACCTCGTGGCGGCCGGGCGGGGGCGTCAGCCGGTGGGTGTAGGCGCGGTCGAAGCCGATGTTGCCCGAGGCCTTCCAGGGCGTGACCGTCTCGGAGAATCCGACAACGGTGCGGGCACGGCTGTTCGCGGCGAGCGCCGTGGCGCCGTGGCGGTCGAAATCGTAGCGGGGGACCAGCGTCAGGTCGAAGCCGGCGCGGAACGCCTCCGCGAAGGCCGCCGCACCGCCGGGCGTGACGCCGCGCAGATCGATGCCGCCCCCCGGCTTCGGATGGGGAGCCACCACCGCGTCGACATGCGGGCAGGTCTCGGCGAGGTCGGTCACCGCCGGGCGCACCGCCAGCACGATGCGCGCCTGTGGCGCCGAGGCTCGCAGCCCGCGCAGGAAGGGCGTGGCGAGCACGAAGTCGCCCGCCTCGTCCAGCTTCACCACCAGGATGCGCCGGGCGGACGAAAGGTCGAAGACGGCGTCCGTCATGTCGCGCTCATGTCGATGCGGGCGGGCGGCAGAACGGCGCACCAGCGCCGCCACGCCATGCGGTAACCGGCCTCGACCGCCCGGACGTACCCCGTCTCATCCATCAGGGGGGAGCGCGCCATCCGCTCGCGCAAGCCCGCGCGCTGCGCCGCCAGGAAGGCGCGGTCCGTGGCCAGCCGGACGGCGAGCGCCACGTAGTCGTCCTCGCGCTCCACCACCAACGCGCCCAGCCCGACGCTGCCCAGCATCGTGGCGCCCCAGCGCGAGATCATCGCCTCCCCCGCGATGGACAACACCGGCACCCCCATCCACAGCGCGTCGCAGGTCGTCGTGCCGCCGTTGGCGAAGACGGGGTCCAGCGCGCAATCGAGCAACCGATAATCCTCGTAGGGGTCGGGGGCGGTCCCGCGCAGCAGCAGCCGCGATTCCTCAACCCCATGGGCGGCGAAGGCGTCCAGCACCCGCCGCGCCACCCCGCCGCCGGACAGTCCCCGCCACTTCAGCATCAGCCGCGCCTCCGGCACCGCCGTCAGCACCCGGCCCCACAGCGCCAGCGTCGAGGCGTTCAGCTTCGTCAGGTTGTTGAAGGAGCCGAAGGTGAACACCCCCGCCGTCTCCACCGGCGGGCGGGCGGGCGGTGTCGCGGCGGACTCCGCTGGGCGGTAGCACAGCACGCTTCCCGGCAGGCGGATCAGCTTCTCGGTGTGCAGGGCGTCCGCGCTCGCCGCCGCGAAGCGGTGGTCGGAGAACTGGTAGTCCATCGCCGTCAGCCCTGTCGTGTTCGGGTAGAGCGGCAGGCTGACCTGGACCGGCGCCGGGCGGCGGATGAACAGCGGCATGCGGTTGCGCGACATGTGCCCGCCGCAGTCCACCAGCACGTCGATCCCGTCCTCCCGGATCAGCCGCTCCAGCTCGCCGTCCGGCAGGGCCGCGACGTCGCGCCAGCGGTCGGACAGCGCGGCGAAGCGGGCGGTCGCGGCGTCCTTCGGAAGGTCGGCGTAATAGCAGGTCACCTCCACCGCCGACCGGTCGTGGCCTTCGACCAGCGGCAGCAGGAAGTGATAGCCCGGCCCCGGGTAGCGCTGGAAATCCGGCGACAGATAGCCGACGCGCAGGCGGCGCTCCGGGTCGCGGTCCACCGCGGCGAAGCGCGGGACGGCGGGCGGCAGCGGCATCACGGCGCGCTCGAACCGCCGGTGCTCGTCGAACACCGCGCCGAGGTCGGCCTCTTCGGCGAAGCACAGGCAGAACAGCAGGTTGGAGCGCACCTCCGCATCCCCCGGCGCGCGGTCCAGCGCGGCGAGCAGAGCGGCCACCGCCTCGCCATGGCGGCCAAGCGCCATCAGCGCGACGCCCAGGTTGGAGCTGGCCAGCGCCTCCCGCTCCGCCGTGCGCAGGACCAGCGCCCGCCCCAGCAGGGTGAGTGCGTCGTCGAAGGCGCCCGCGTCGATGGCGTGGGAGCCGAGGTTGGTCCAGCCAGCCGCCCCGTCGGGCTGCAAGGCCAGCGCGCGCCGGAACCACGCCCGCGCCTCCTCGGGACGCTTTGCCCGGTGCTGGACGGCCCCGGCGTTGAGGGCATGGCCGGCCTCCTCCAGGTCGGCGCGGACAGCGCGGCGGGCGGCCGCCGCGGCCTCCTCTTCCCGTCCCAAGGCCGACAGCGCCATGCCAAGCCCGGTCAGCGCCGTCGCGGAGTCCGGGGCCAGCGCCAGGGCGTGGCGGTAGCAACGCGGCGCCGCTGCGGGATGCCCCCGTTCCTGCCAGAGGTTGCCGAGCACCAGCAGGGCGTCAGGGGCCGGAGCCAGCGCCGCCGCGCGCTCCAACCACACCGCCCCCTCCCGCCAGGGTCCTGTCGCGGCCAGCGCCGCGCCCAGGATCTTCGCGCCTTCGCCGTGGCCCGGTTCCAGCGCCATCAGCCGGCGACCGGCCTCCGCCGCGCCCGACAGGTCGCCCAGCGCATGGCACAGGCCGGTCACCTGCTCCCGCGCCTGGACGAACAGCGGCGCCAGAGCCACGGCGCGGCGGAAGGCGGCAAGCGCATCGCGCGGGCGCCCGGCGTCGCGCAGCGCGGCGCCCTGGTTGTAGAGCGCCAGCACCTCGCCGGGGACGAGCGCCGACGCCCGCCCGTACCAGTCCGCCGCCGGACCGGGCCGCCCCAGATCGTACAGCGCGTCGGCCAGCGCGTTCACGGCCTCGCCATCTTCCGGCGCCACCGCCAGCAGGCGGCGGAAGGCCCGCGCCGCTGCCTCCGCCTGGCCCAGCTTGGCATGGGCGGCGGCCTCCAGCCGGTGATGATCGGGGACCAGCGGGGCGAGGCGTGCGGCGTGGCCGTAGGCGTCCGCCGCCTCCGCCCAGCGCCCGACGGCTTCCAGCACGCGGCCCAGGTTGAGACGGAAGACCGGCTGGGCGCCGTCCTGCGCCACGGCCTTGTGGATCAGCGCGATCCCCGATTCCGGATCGCCGGTCTGCGCCGTCAGCAGGCCCAGAAGATGCAGCGCGTCGCTCTGCTCCGGCATCTGGCGCAGCACCCGCTCGTAGAGGGGCCGCGCCTCCGCCAGCCGTCCGTTCTGGTGATGGACGACGGCCTGCGCCAGCGTCTTCTGGAGCGTGGCGGGGGATGAATCGCGGCTGGCGCTCATGACGGTCCGTGTGTTTGGCCCGCTGACGGGATTTGGGGGACAGTGCTTCGGGACGCGCAGTGTAGCGCGCCCACGCGGCCGCGGGTACGAATGCCTTGACGCCGCCCCTTGACGCCGTCGGGGTCGACCGGCCGCAAATTTTCGCTCCCGACCGCGCAGGAGGTCCCAAGCGCCCGCGTATCACCACCAACAGGGTTCCTGGAGCCGGCCGGACGGCCCCAGATTCAGGCCAGGACCCGGGAAGGAGCAGAGGATGGCCGCGTGGCGGTGATCGACGAGGATGACGACGAATCGCTGATGGCCGAAACGGCCGTGGGGAACCGGGCGGCCTTCGACCGGCTGACCCGCCGTCACCTGCGCCGGAGCCTCGCGCTCGCCCACCGGGTGGTCGGCAACGCGAGCGACGCGGAGGAGGTCGTGCAGGACGCCTTCCTGCAGATCTGGACGCACGCCGACCGCTGGCGCGGTGACGGCACCCGCTTCTCCACGTGGCTTTACCGCATCGTCGTCAACCGCTCGATCGACTACCGACGCCGCAGGAGTTTCCAGCCGCTCGACGACGCGGTGGAGGTGGCCGACCCGGCCATCGGCGCCGACGGGCTGCTGGCGGAACGCCAGTTCGGTGCGGCGGTGGACGCGGCGATCGCCGCCTTGCCGGAACGGCAGCGGGCGGCGCTCAGCCTGTGCTACTACCATGAGATGAGCTGCGCGGAAGCATCGGAGGTTCTGAAGGTCTCGGTTTCGGCCATGGAAAGCCTGCTGGTCCGGGCGCGGCGTATGGTCCGCACCCGTCTCAACTCCCTGATCCGTCAGAAGGACGGCGACGAGAAATGACACTCAAAGAGTTTAAGCGCTTCGCCGACCTTTACGGCGGCGACATCGACCGCTGGCCCGCGACGGACGGCGTCGATGCCCTGACCCTTCTTGAAGACTCCGCCGAGGCGCGGGCCATCCTGGCCGACGCCGCGGTGCTGGACACCCTGCTCGACCGCGCCGCTCCGGCGGTGGACGAGGACAGCGTGCGGCGGGTGATGGACGGCATCGCCGCGCGGCTCGACGCGCCGCCGGTGGAGCGCCTCCCCGCCCCCTGGACCCTGTCGGCACCGCCCATCCGCTTCTGGCCGGCCGCGGGATTTCTCGCGGTCATGGGGATGACGGGATTCCTCGCCGCTGCCCAGGGAGTCCTGCCGGTGCAACCCCCCCAGGCGAACGGTTACGCGGAGGTGGTGGTGAACAGCAGCTATCTGGGGGCGATCCGATGAGCCGTCCCATCGCCGGTCCAGCCGCCCCGCGCCGTTGGCCCTGGTACCTGCTGGTCGGCTCGCTCGGCATGAACATGCTGTTGGGCGGCATCCTGGCCGCGCAGGCGCTGCACCTCATGCCTCCACCGCCGCCGCCCGATCCCGGCCAGGGAATCGCACGCTTCGTCGAACGCGCGGAGCGTGCGCTGTCGCCTGCCGACGCGGCGATCCTGCGGCGCGGCTACGAGGCGGAGCGCACGTCGATCGAGCGCATGCATCAGAACATGGAGGCGATGCGCCGACAGCTTCACGACAGCATGCAGGCCCCCGCCTTCGAGCCGGAAAGCCTGCGGCGCGCGCTCGAACAGGCCCACGCCGCCGAGGCTGACCTGCGCGGCCGTCTGGACAACCGGGCGATCGAGGTGCTCAGCCAATTGTCGCCCGAGGGACGCCGCAAGCTGCTGGAGATGGGACCACCCCGTTGAACCGTCAGGCCGCCTCCCCGTCGGGCGCCAGCCGGGCGGCGGCGTTCGCGGCCCCCATGGCGAGTGCCGCCTCGCGGGCGGTCAGACCGCGGGCGTCCCGCGCGTCGGGGTCGGCGCCGCGGGCCAGCAGAAAGTCCACCATGTCCACCCGGTCGAACATGGCGGCGGTCATCAAAGCCGTCCGCCCGTCCGGCCCGCAGCCGTCCACCGCGGCCCCCTCCTCCAGCAGAACGCGCAGCACCACGCCGTCCCCCTTGAAGGCGGCGGCGGCCAGCGGCGTCTGTCCGCGGTCGTTCGCCAGTTCCGGATCGGCGCCGTGACGCATCAGGTTGCGGGCCAACTCGGCATGGCCATGATAGCTGGCCAGCATCAGCAGGCTATCGCCCTTGTCGTTGCGCAGGTTGGCCGGCAGGCCCATCTCCAGCAGCTCCGTCAGTTCGGCGGTGCCGCCGGATCGCGCCCAATGGAACAGCTTGCCGGCGAAGGCGATGGTGTCCTCGTCGAGTTCCCTGCGCGGCTCCCCCTGCGCTCCCATGGCGGCGCCCCCCGGTCCAGATTTCCGCTCAAACCGGGGAAACAGCCGCCGCAGCACTTTGTTGCGCCCTCTCGTCGCGCGCCTCCTCCAGCAGCCAGCCGCGGAAGACGGCGACGGCGGGGCGGTCCTGCATGCCCTCCGGACAGACGAACCAGTAGCTGCCGGACGACGCCTCGATCTCCGGAAAGGGCAGAACGAGCCGGCCCGCCGCCACATCCTCGGCGCACAGCATACGGTCGGCAACGGTGGCGCCCATCCCGGCGGCGGCGGCCTGCATCGCCGGGTCCATGGCGTCGAACACCGCGCCCTGGCGCAGCGCCTCGAAGAAGGGCAGCCCCGCCGCGGCCAGCCAGGCCCGCCAGTCCTGCCCCTCCGAACAGCCGTGCAGCAGCGGGATGGCGCCGAGGTCCATCGGCACCCGCAACCGCTCCGCCAGGGCCGGCGGGCAGACCACGGTCAGGCGCTCCGGCAGCACCTCCACGGCGGAGAAGCCCGGCGGCACCTCCCGGCAATAGGGGATGGCGGCGTCGAATTCCTGCGGGTCGAACTCCAGCCCGCTGCTCCAGGCGACGGTCACCCGCACCTGCACGTCGGGGTGCCGCGCCTGGAAACGGACCAGCCGCGGCATCAGCCAGCGGATGCCGAAGGAGAAGGCCACCTTGATCCGCAGGTCCCTTCCCCGCGCGGCCAGCCGCGCCGCCGTCCCGGCGATGCGGTCGAAGGACTCCGACAGCACGGGCAGCAGGGCACGCCCGTCGTCGGTCAGTTCGACCCGGCGGGTCAGCCGCCGGAACAGCGGCACGCCCAGCCACTCCTCCAGCCCCATGATCTGCCGGCTGACCGCGCCCTGCGTCACGCACAGCTCGTCCGCCGCTTTGGAGAAGCTCTCGTGGCGGGCCGCCGCCTCGAAGGCGCGCAGGGCGTGAAGGGGCGGCAGGGCACGCCGCATGGGACGCTCCATGGATGACTTTCGCTCATCCATCTTATGAGAAAGCATGGTTTGTCGTCCACGCCCCGATGCGCGATTTTCGGGCTTCGAGGAATGACCGACCGGCGGGAGGGCCGCATGACGAGCATGAGCGGAACGCACGACAAGCGGCGCAGTGGAACGACCGCCGGCCCCACCGCCGGCTCCTGGCTCTCCCGCCTGACCGGCTGGCGCGAGCGGCGGGCCTTGCGCCGCGCCCTGGCCCGCATGGACGCGCATCTCTGGGCCGACCTCGGCTTCGACGAGGCGGCGGCGCGGGAGGAGATGGACAAGCCGTTCTGGAAAGGGTGAGCGGGCCGGCGGTTCAAGGCCGCCGGTAGGCGCTGCCGTCCTCGGCACGGGCGGGCGTCTTGACGTAGGTTCCGTGGTCCGGCATGGCGATCCGGTCGAAATCGCGGGCAAGCTCATGGAGCGCCGCCCGCATGCCGTCTCCCCGCATGGCGGGGCCATGGCCGGTAACCACAAGCTCGGGCTCAAGCCCCGCCAGCAGCGCCACCGAGTCCCGCGCCTTCTGCCAATCCGTCGTGTAGTACATGGGCGGGCCGTGCATCTCCGGGTCCTGCACCGCCACGGCGTAGGCGGATTCCTGGCGCGTCGTGATGAAGGCGTCGCCCGCGATGAGGCTGCGGTCCGCCGCGCGCCAGAAGGAGACGTGTCCAGGGCTGTGCCCCGGCGTCGCGAGCCAGCGCCATCCCGGCATGCCCGGCACGCTGCCGTCCTCCGGAAGGCGGCGCAGCCGGCCGCCCACATTCACCGGCCCGCGGGGGTAGAGCGGCGCCATCAGGGACATCAGGCCGCCGCCGACCGACGGATCGGGCGGCGGATAGGACGCGCTGCCGTCGAGATAGGGATGCTCCAGCCCGTGGGCGTAGACCGGCGCGTCCCAGCGCCCGGCCAGATCCTCAAGGGCGCCGACATGGTCGAAATGCCCGTGGGTCATCACGATGGCCGCGGGTCGCGAGTCCGGCCCGAAACGCTCCTCCGCCGCCTTGGCGATGAGGCCCGCCGTGCCCATGACGCCGGTGTCGATCAGCACCCATTGCCGGTCGCGGCTGGGCCGATCGCCGGGCCGGTCGCCACCCCCCGGCGCGCCGACGAAGACGACGTTGACGATGGCCAGCCGCCGGTAGGCCAGATCGGGGGCGATCTCCCGCGTGCCGTCGTCGCGCGCCCGGTCCCGCTCCGGATCGTCGGCCCGCCCCGCGGAATCGAGAGGGATCTGCCGTGCCATGCGCCGTCCTCCGTGCTGCGATGGGTGAGGGTCGGCACCGCTCACCGTTCTTAGGCAAACTGAAGGTGCCGGCGATGGTTCCCCGACGCAGGGTGGTGACGGCTACTCCTGTCTCTTATACACATCTCCGAGCCCACGAGACTATAAC